>JAAEQP010001757.1 GCA_024231375.1 bacterium
CCGGTTTTCGGCATCCAGTGTCAACCGCGTGTAGCCGACCCGTTCCCGCAACGCTTCGATGTCTTCGGGGGTGGGCGCTTTCTCGGGACGCCCGTCCGGCCCGAATCCCCATGCGTTGACCAGAGGCCCGACGGTGATGTCGCAGGCGCCGTTCGATTCGCGGCTCACGTCCAGTGCCAACGAGAAGACGTCCGCCGTGGCCACGGACAACTGAAACGGCGTTGCTTCGCGGGATGTGTTGAATCGGGACAGTTCGGAATCCGGGTCGTAGGTGGACATGAGCGCGTTGACCTGGTCCAACTCCGACTTGATGGCGGAACCGAGGGCCGCGTGGAGTTGCCGCAGGTCCGTATCGCCGGGCAGATCGTGTACGGCGACCTTCACCGAGTAGGTCGTGCCCATGGTGGCGCCTTGGAACACCACTTCCCGGGGGCCCGGCGTACAGGCAACCGGAATCGCCGCAACAAAGACAAGAGCGACGGCCCAGAGGGCCGCCGCTCGGAAAGGTCGCATGCTAGCGCGCGTCATCACACCTGCATCCTTCGAAGATCCAGCTATTCACCGAAGTCGTCGAACATGACATTCTCAGGCTCGACGCCCAGATTGTCGAGCATGTTGGTGACTGCCGAGTTCATCATGGGCGGACCGCAGATGTAGTACTCGCAGTCTTCGGGAGCCGCGTGGTCCTTGAGGTAACTGTCGTGCAGCACCTGGTGAATGAACCCCACGTGACCGGTCCAATTGTCTTCCGGTAGCGGTTCGGACAAGGCCAGATGCCACGTGAAGTTCTCGTTTTCTTCCTGGATCTTGTCGAACTGGTCTACATAGAAGGCTTCACGAAGGCTGCGGGCTCCGTACCAGAAACTGACCTTGCGCTTGGCGCTCAAGCGTTTGAACTGGTCGAAGATGTGAGACCGCATGGGCGCCATGCCCGCGCCGCCGCCGATGAACACCATTTCGGCGTCGGTGTCGCGCGCAAAGAACTCGCCGAATGGACCCGCGATGGTGACCTCGTCCCCCGGCTTCAGGTCGAAGATGTAGGACGACATGATGCCGGGCGGCGTGCCTTCCGGCGCGCGGGGCGGCGGGGAGGCGATACGCACGTTCAGCATGATGATGCCGTGCTCTTCGGGGTAGTTGGCCATGGAGTAGGCGCGTTCGACCGGTTCGGTCACGACCGACTTGTAGCGCCAGAGATTGAACTTGTCCCAGTCTTCCCGGTATTCCTCCTCCACGTCGATGTCTTTGTATTCGACCGTGTGGGCCGGGCATTCGATCTGGATGTAGCCGCCCGCGCGGAACGGCACTTCTTCGCCTTCGGGCAGTTCCAGCACCAATTCCTTGATGAAGGTCGCCACGTTGTTGTTCGACCGGACCTTGCACTTCCACTTGCGGACGTCGAAGATCTCCGGCGGAATCTCGATCTTCATGTCCTCTTTGATTTTCACCTGGCACGAGAGCCGCACGCCTTGGCGGGCTTCGCCACGGTTAATCTGGCCGAGTTCCGTCGGAAGCAGCGCGCCGCCACCTTCCTTCACCTCGACTTTGCATACGCCGCAACTGCCTTTGCCGCCACAGGCCGAGGGGATAAAGATCTTCTCTTGGCCCAGTGCGCCCAGAAGCGTCATACCAACGGGCGCGTCGACTTTCTTGTCGGGGTCGTCGTTGATGAGTATGCCGACGTGGCCCGAACTGACCAGCTTCGACTTCGCCACCATGAGGATGCAGATGAGCGACAAGATGACGAAGGAAAACATGAACATGCCCAGAAGGACGGTCTGCATGACGAATAACCCTTTCTAACGTCGCACTACGCCTGCTACAGTTGGATTCCCGAGAACGACATGAACCCAATGGCCATCAGGCCGGCCGTGATGAATGTGATGCCCAGGCCCCGGAGTCCGGGGGGGACGTTGCTGTAAGTCATCTTTTCGCGAATGGCCGCCAACGCGATGATGGCGATCGCCCAACCCGCGCCGGAGCCCAACCCGAACACGACGCTCTCACCGAAGTCGTATTGCCTGCGCATCATGAACAGGGATCCGCCGAGTATGGCGCAGTTCACCGTAATCAGCGGCAGGAACACGCCCAACGCCACGTACAGCTTCGGCGCGTACCGGTCCAAGGCCATTTCCACAAGCTGCACGGCCGCCGCAATGGACCCGATGAACGTCAGGAAACCCAGGAACGACAGGTCCAGCGTCTCGAACTGAGGGCTCAGCCAACTCAGGGCGCCTTCCTTCAGAAGATACGTGTAGATGAGATTGTTCAGCGGCACGGTCAGCCCCTGAACGAATATCACCGCCATGCCCAGGCCGATGGCCGTGTCCACCTTCTTGGAACTGTTGAGGAACGGACACATGCCCAGGAAGAAGGCCAGCGCCATGTTCTCGATGAATATGGACTTGACGCCCAGGCTCAGATAATGCTCCAACATGCTAGTCCTCCTCCACCTGCTCGGGCTTCCAGGTGCGTAGTCCCCAAATCAGGAAGCCGATGAGGAAGAAGGCCGCCGGGGAAAGCAGCATCAATCCGTTCGGGACGTACCAGCCGCCCTCGGTGGCCAGCGGCAGCACCTGAAATCCGTAGAGGCTGCCCGAGCCAAATAATTCTCGGAACACGGCCACCGACAGCAGAATGGCGCTGTATCCGGCGCCGTTGCCGATCCCGTCCAGGAAACTCAGGTACGGCGAGTTCTGCATGGCGAAGCCCTCGGCGCGTCCGAGCACGATGCAGTTCGTGATAATGAGCCCCACGAACACCGACAACTGCTGCCATACCGCGAACACATACGCCTTCAGCACCTGATCCACCACGATCACCAGCGACGCGATGATGGTCATCTGCACGATGATGCGGATGGCGTGGGGCGTTGCGTTGCGGATGAAACTGACCGACAGGTTGGAGAAGCCGGTCACCGCCGTCAACGCAATGCACATCACCAGGGCCGTCTTCACCTGCGTGGTAACGGCCAAGGCCGAGCAGACCCCGAGCACTTGGAGCGCGATGGGGTTGTTGCCGAACACCGGTTCGGTTATCACGTCCTTTTCTCTCTTGCCTAACAGCGCCATGTTCAAGCTCCTATAATCGCCGCACCGGGTCCGTTAGCCACGGTCCTTGCGGAACTGTTCCAGATACGGGCCGTATCCCGCGTCGCCCAGCCAGAAATTCAGCAGGCTTTCGACCGCGCGGCTCGTAATGGTCGCGCCCGAGAGTCCGTCGAACCCGTGGGGATCGTCCTCGACCGTACCCGCGCCACCCTTGCGCATGGCAATGGCGGGCGCGCCCGAGTCGTCGAAGGCCTTGCGTCCGGGCCAACGGTCGACCCACTTGGGATTCAGGACCTCAGCACCGAGACCAGGCGTCTCCCCTTGGTCGTAGAACGTCAGGCCGCGGATGGTTTCGCCGTCCTTGTCCAGCGCGAGGTAGCCGTACATCGTGTTCCATAGCCCCTCGCCCCACACCTGGAGGATGACCATGTCCACTTCGCCGTCCTTCACCACCTGATGGACGGTGGCGTACTTCGGAAGGTCCTTGACCAGAGCGGGGTTCGCCGGCGCCTTGTGGCCCAATTCGGGGTTCGTCGAGGCCTTCACCATATCGAAAGGCTGCTGCACGTCGTCGTCGGCGTAGGCGCCGGTTTCGAGATTGACGGCATGCACCTCGATGTTGGCGTCGAAAAGTTCTTGGATTCTATTGGATTTTGGCTTGTCACCGCGGTCGACCAGGCCGGACACCAGGAGCACCTGGGTCTGCCGGTCGAGAATGACATTGGCTTCCTGGCGGTTGCGCAGGGCAACCGCCGCGCCGCACACCAGAACCGAGCATGCCACGCAGACTACCGCCGCGAAGACCAGGGTATAGAGCGTTCCGCTACGCTGCATTGCGAGCCAACCTCCTCTTGATGTTCGCCTGCATGAAGACATAGTCAATGAGCGGCGACAGCATGTTCATGAACAGAATCGCCAGCATCCAGCCTTCGGGATACGCAGGGTTGAGGACGCGAATGAGAACGCCCATCGTGCCGATACCGAATCCGTAGATGAGTTTGCCTTTGCCCGTGAACGGCGACGATACGGGGTCCGTGGCCATGAACACGGCCGCGAAGGCGAAGCCGCCCAGCACCCAGTGCCAGTAGAAGGGCACCCCGAACAAGGGGTTCGACTCCGATCCGACCAGGTTCAACACCGTGGCCATGATGAAACTGCCCGCGACACACCCTGCCATGGTCCGCCACGAACCGACCCCCGTCGCAATGAGCACCGCCGCACCGATGAGGCAGCACAAGGTGCTGGTTTCGCCCATGGACCCGGGGATGAAGCCGAGGAACGCCTGGAGCCAACTCACGCCCTCTTCCAATGCCACTTTGCCGCCTACCGCCGCTTCCGACAGCCAGGTCGCGCCGCTGAACCCGTCGGCGCTGGTCTGGGCGGCGACCCAGACCGCGTCGCCCGAAATCTGCGCCGGATAGGCGAAGAACAGGAAGGCGCGCGACACCAAGGCCGGGTTGAAGATGTTCATGCCCGTGCCGCCGAAGACTTCCTTGCCCACGACCACACCGAACATGATGCCGAGGGCCGCCTGCCAGTAAGGGATGGTGGGGGGAAGAATCAGGGGATAGAGGGCGCTGGTGACCAGGAACCCTTCGTTGATGTCGTGTTTGCGGACAATGGAGAACACGGCTTCCATAATTCCGCCGAATGTCAGCGTGACGATGTAGAGGGGAATGAAGAACATGGCGCCGTACACCACGCACGAAATGAAGCTGCCCGGGTCCTGTGCAAGGCCAAGCTTGCCGAGGACCGTCGTCTGCCAGCCTTCCCATGCGCCGGCCCCACTGGCGACCGCCAGATGGGCCTGGTATCCGGTGTTGTACATGGCCATGAACATGCAGGGGAGCAGTCCGACCACCACCATGATCATGATGCGTTTGAGATCCGAGGCGTCCCGCACATGCGAGGGATTCTTCGTCACCGAGTCGGGCGTGAACAGAAACGTGTCCTGCGCCTCGAACAGCGGGAAGAGCTTCTCAAGCTTGCCGCCCTTGTCAAACAGCTTGCGCTGCTTGTTCTGCAGATCGAGTAAGAACTTCATCAGCCTTCCTTCTCAATCGTGTTGAGCATGTCCCGCAACACGGTTCCATAGTCGATCTTCGACGGGCAGACGAACGTACACAACGCCAGGTCCTCCTCGTCGAGTTCGAGGCACCCCAACTCCTCGGACCGTTCCACGTCGCCCGCGATCATGGAGCGCACGAGGTACGTCGGGATGATGTCCATAGGCATCACGCGTTCGTAGAGGCCCAGGGGAACGATGGCCCGGTGCGACCCGTTGGCCGTCGTCGTGAAATCGAATTTCTTGCCCGGCATCAAACGCGACATGAACAGATTCAACACTGAGAACTTATTGGTCCCCGGCGCCATCCAGCCCATGAACTCGCGGTCGTGGCCTTCGCGAAGCGCCGACACCTGATGGTGGTACCGGCCCAGATAGCCGTGGACCGGGCCCACCGCCGACCGGCCGGACAGCACCGAACCGGATACGAAGCGGTTGTCGCCGTCCGCTACTTGGCCTTCGCACAGGTTATCGGTGGACGCGCCCAGCCGCGTGCGAAGCAGCCGGGGCTCCTTCACCACAGGGCCCGCCAACGACACGGTCCGCTCGACGTCGAGTTTGCCGGTTGCGAACAAACGTCCGATGGCTACCACGTCCTGATAATTCACATGCCAGGCCGTCCGTTCGCGATGGACGGGCGACAAGCGATGAATGTGCAGTCCCACGAGGCCCGTCGGATGGGGGCCTTCGAATTCTTCCAGGAATATGCCCGTGTTGGGGTCGTAGGGGACGTCGGCGCCGCGAGCGCGGCACAGGTAACTCTTGCCTTCGCATAGCTTCGCTACGCACAACAGACCGCGTTCGAAATCGGCTTCCTTGCCTTTCAGCACAGTCTCGACCGACGGGGCAAGGGGGTCGGTGTCGATTGCCGTAATGAATAACGCGAAGGGTTCGCTCTCGGGGGCCGGCACCTTGCTGAAGGGCCGCGTGCGAAAGGCGGTCCACATGCCCGACTCGATGAGCAACGCCCGAATCTCGTCGCGGCTCAAGGCTTCCGGCGCACGGCCTGAGAAGGATTCGAAGGTAACTTCGTCATCCTCGGTCAGCGTCCCGGTCCGTTCCCGTTCGTTCAGTTCGACCACCACGGACTGAAGCGCACGTTTTGCGCCCCGGTTCACGGCCGTCACCGTGCCCGCGCCCGGCGACGTATACATGACGCCGGGGGTCTTCTTGTCCTCGAACAGGGCTTGGCCCCGTTTGACCGCATCGCCTTCCGACACGAACATCGTCGGCTTCATGCCCACGTAGTCGGCTGCGATGAGGGCTACGGCCTTCGGGGACGCAGCGTCGTCAATGCGCTGCTCCGGTGCTCCCGTGATGGGGAGGTCCAGGCCTTTCCGTATCGTATGTACCGCCATATGCGTTCCCCGTCTGTCACAATGGTTCTTGGGACAAGGGCTCCAACCGCGCGCGCCGCGCGGGTGCCCGAGTTGGATAGGGTCGGGGGCTCGTCCCAGGCCGCGAAAAAGGTATCAAACGCGCAAGCCGTGAAATTCTGCCATACTCAGACGCGGAAAACAACTCCGCTCTCGAACCGGCAACCCCTCGGCGTTCCGCACCATGTGCGCGCCTGACTATGAACCCCATTGGTTGATTCTCAGGTGGCGGCGCGGTGGCAAAACGCGCCGAAATCCAGTACAATGTCGGGAACTCTACAAACACGAAACGACGAGGAGATACTATATGTTCCGCGGGGCAATCGTGGCGCTTGTCACACCGTTCGACAGCCGGTCCGAAGTGGATTACGACGCCTACGGGCGCCTCATCGACTTCCAGATCGAGAACAATAGCGATGGAATCGTGCCGTGCGGCTGCACGGGCGAAGCTGCGACCCTCAGCCACGACGAACAGCAAGAGTGCATCCGGTTCGCCGTGGAACGTGTCGCGGGCCGTGTGCCGGTCATCGCGGGCACGGGTTCCAACAACACCAAAGAAGCCCTCGGCCTGACCCAGTACGCCAAGGACGTCGGGGCCGACGGTGCGCTCCTCATCACCCCCTATTACAACAAGCCGACGCCGGCCGGTCAGATCGCCCACTACCGCGGCATCGCCGAGGCTGTGGACATTCCCGTCGTGCTGTACAACGTTCCCGGCCGCACGGGCACCAAGATTTCGCCCGAAACCGTGGCCGAACTGGCCAAGACGCCCAATATTGTGGCTATCAAGGAAGCCTGTGGCAGCGTGGACCAGGTGTCCCAGATTCGCAGTCTCAGCGACATCACTGTGGTATCCGGCGACGATGCCCTGACCCTGCCCATGATGTGCGTGGGCGCGACCGGCGTCATCTCCGTGGCGGCCAACATCGTGCCGGCCAAGATGTCGGCCCTGTGCGCTGCCTTTGAGCAAGGCAACCTGGCCGAAGCCCAGAAGGTCCATTACGAACTGACGCCGCTGTTCAAGGGCCTGTTCTTCGAGACCAACCCCATGCCCGTGAAAGCGGCATTGGCGAAGATGGGTCTCATCGAGAACAACCTGCGGCTGCCGCTCACGTCGATGCAGCCCGAGGTGTTCGCCCGGTTGGAGCCGATCCTGGCCGGTCTCGGCCTGGTCTAGGCGAAAGAGGAGAGCGTTAGGATGAAGATCTGCGTAGCGGGCGCCTGCGGACGAATGGGACGGCGCATCCTCGAGTTGGCTGTGGCCGATGACAACCTCGAAATCGGCAGCGCCTTCGATCTGCCCGAATTGGCGGGCACGGACCTGACGGTCGGTCATGAGTCGGGCCAAGCGGTCCCGGTAGAGGTGGACGGCGACGCGGCTACCGCCATCGCCAAGGCCGACGTGCTCATCGATTTCACCATCGCCGACGCCTGCGTCCCCAATGCGGAAGCCGCCGCAGCCCTCGGCAAACCCGTCGTCATCGGCACCACCGGTCTCAGCGACGACCAGTCCGCCGCCATCGGCGAGGTAGCAACGAAGGTGCCCGTGATCCACGCGCCCAACATGAGCATGGGCGTCAACCTGCTCTTCAAGCTGACGGCCGAAGTCGCTGCCATCCTCGGGTTGGACTACAACGTCGAGATCGTCGAGACGCACCACAACCTCAAGAAGGACAGTCCCAGCGGTACCGCCGTCCGGTTGGCCGAACGCGCCGCCGAGGCCTTGGGGCTCGACTACGCCGCTGAGGCCGCCCACGGTCGTGAAGGGCTCGTCGGCGAACGCCCCGTCCGCGAGATCGGCATGCACGCCATCCGCGGCGGCGACGTGGTCGGCGAACACACGGTGAGCTTCATCGGCAAAGGCGAACGCGTCGAGCTGACCCACAGAGCCCACAACCGCGACAACTTTGCCCGTGGCGCCCTCCGGGCCGCCCTGTTCACCGCGGATGCCGAACCCGGCCTCTACGACATGCAGGACGTCCTCGGCCTGAAATAGGCGGGACTATCACATCAATAATGGGGCGCAACCGGAACGGATTGCGCCCCTGTTTTGTTTGGGAGCATAGCGGGATGGTGCGTGC
>JAAEQP010001758.1 GCA_024231375.1 bacterium
AGCGTAGCGAGACGGGTCTGTCCCTGGCCTTTTCGCGGGCTTCGTGGACAACTTGCGGACTTCTTCAACAGCCCCCGAAATGCACTCTCATCGAATCCCGACCCGCTTCACACGATTCGCGCCAGCGCAGGCCGTTCATATGTCTGCACGGGTACCAGCGCATACTTCCATCTCCTCGGGCCGTGCTCTAGAATGGATGAAGACGACACTGGACAGGAGCGCACGCCATGACCATCGCCAAACAGGCCTATCGACACTACGAGCCCGCGGGTAAGGAAGCCGGTCTCCTGCCCCTTGTCGAGCACATGCGGGTACTCGAGATCGGATTCGGCACGGGCCTGCTGCTGGACGCCCTCCGCAAACGCGGCAACGATGTGTACGGCATCGACGTGGGCGAAGACATCGTGGCAAAGGCGCAAGCGCGAGGCCTGGAGAACGTACTCCTGCTGGACGTCAGCGAGGAACCACTCCCGTTCGAGGATGACTTCTTCGACGCCATCTACTGCTACGAAGTTCTGGAGCATCTCACCAACCCGCACCGTCTGTTCACCGAGATTCGGCGGACCCTGAAGTGGGACTGCTGCCTCTACTTTTCCGTCCCGGCCCAGGAAATCGACATGGGCTACGGCGAACTCCGCCATCCTTTCGTATATCCCGGCTTGCTCGAGCGGCCCAATCTAGAACGTTTCTTCATGCAGATGTACTTCCGCATCGAGAGCATGGTTGAGACAGGCAGGCTTCTTGAGGGGCGGAGCTACGTGCTTCGCAACAGGAAGGATCCGGCGAAGCCAGACATCGTCGAGGTCGTCACCCGCGCCAACAACCTTGCGGACCTCTACGGCGATGTCCTTAGCAAGGACAAACTGGCCAAGGAGCTGACGCGCGAAACCGACGCGCACCTCATGCTCATGCTTGCACATGGTCAGCAAGGCGAGTGGGAGGGTGTTTACGGCATCTGCGAGTATCTCATGCGTGAATTTCCGACCTTTCTCCCCATGTACATTCGAATGGCCGAGGTCTTCCAGTCCCTGGGCAAGCGCGAACAGGCCGAAGGCATCCTCACACTGCTCATCGACCATCCTAACGTTCCTGTGTCGCTGTCCAAGCAGGCGCAGACCATGCTGAGGCCCCCGCCATAGGACACACGCCACTAGCAGGAGCGAGATGACGACGCATGATGCGACCGACCCCGCCTGCGCCAACCCCACGGGCAAACAGATGCTGTGTTCCTCCCGTGTGCGTGCCGGTTCTCACAAGCATTGACGGACACCCACCGAATCGTTCATCGTGACGTGAGAACCGAAGGGGAGGAACACACCATGACCAGGAAGCGCATCGTCACCGTTTCGTTATTGTGCCTGTTGACCGCGGCGGTCCTTGGCGCGGCTGCAAGCAAGCCCGCCATTCCGCCGGAGGACGAGAAGGCCATCCGTGAGGTCGTCCAACTCTACTTCGACGGAATCATCAAATACGACGAACAGGCCCTTCGCAAGGCGTTCCACGCCGACGCCAACGTCATCGGCACCACAAAGGAGGGCAAAGCCGACTGGGAGCCCTTCCAGGAATGGGTGGTCTACACCCGAGGCGACGCGCCGGACCCAACGGGCCGCAACAATCGAATCGTGTCCATCGAGGTGACCGGCCGGGCCGCCATCGCAAAGACCGATCTGGATTGGCCCCACGTTCACTATGTGGACTACCTTTCCCTGCTGAGAATCGACGGGCAGTGGAAGATCGTCAACAAGATCTGGCACCGCGCGGAACCGAAGTGAGCGGATCGACCGTTCCCACATCGAAGAGGAGGCATTGCCCTGTGAGAACCGTAGCCCTCGTAGCGTGTGCGTTCACCGCACTGGCGCACGCACCCGCATCCGCCAGCCCAACCTTCAACGATCCGTACCCGCTGGAGGTGTTGCCGACGCAGGCGGTCCGCGCCACGGACGACGTGACCGGCGCGGATCTCCTGTATCTCACCGGCGGTTCCACCGACAATGGGAATCTCTACTTCCACGAGCGGTCCTGGCTGCAGGACGGTTCGGTCATCCTCTTCTACGCGCATCACAAGTACAGCGGCCTCATGGGCTACATCGTGGCCACAGGCGAACTCATCCGTCTCAGGGCGGAGGACGGCACGCCCTTGGCGCGGGCCACGGCCGCGTTAAACCGGCCCACCGTCTACGCCATGGCCGGCAACCGAGTGTTGGAAGTGGCTCTCGAAATCACCGCGAGCACGGACCCGGCGAATCGCCCGTCGACGGTCCACGCCCGCGAACGGGTGTTGTGCGAGATGGAGAACTGCGCCGTGTCGCTGAACGAGAGCTGCGACGGCCGCTACCTCAGCATGGGCGTCACGGTGGATGGCCAATCCTCGATTCACCTCATCTCGACCGAAGACGGGACCTCGCGACGCCTGTGCGGCATGCCGCCCGGTGCGGCCAGCCCCGTGTCCCACGTGCAATGGAGTATCACCAACCCCAACCTGCTGAGTTTCGCGAACAGCCCCATCCGCATCTGGGTCGTCGACATCCGCGATGGTGTTCCCTGGGCGCCCTACGCACAGGGGCCGGACGAACTGGTCACCCACGAAGTGTGGTGGGTGAACGATCTGATTATCTTCTGCGGCGGCATCCATCCGAAACCGCAGGAAGACGCCCACGTGAAGACGCTCGACCCGCACTCGGGCGAGGTGCGCATCGTGGGTGCCGGTGCATGGTGGCCCGAGGCGACGGCCGTCGAGTTGGCCCGGCGCAACTGGTGGCATCCGTCCGGCAGCCACGACGGCCTCTGGATCGCCGCCGACAACTGGCACGGCGACATCATGCTCTTCGAAGGACCGACAACGCGGCCGCGCCTGCTCACCCAGGGCCACCGCACCTACGGCGGCGGAAGACATCCGGAGGTCGGATGGGACCGGCGCGGCGAACAGGTGATCTTCGCATCCCACAAGCTGGACGAGGGCATTCACGTCTGCGTGGCGACCATCCCCGATGCATGGCAAGAGGAAGTGCGGCGTCAGGGGCGGCGGATCGAGGCCATTGAGGGAACGGGCGAATGAGCCCCGACCGAAGGGATGGAAGGATCAGTACGCAGTGAAGGACGCTATGAACCGACGTGCCTTTCTCGCAACCGCGGGCGTAGGCGCCGCCACAGCCCGGCACGCCTTTGCGGCCGACAGCGCACTTGGGAGCGATCCCATGAAGGTTCTGCTGTGGTGTTGGGATTCCCGCATGACGTGGGACGATGAACCTGAGAATATCCAGACCCGCATGGCGGCCGCTGAGAAGCATTTCCCCTATCCAAAGAAACCGGAATCGTACCAGGTCGGGTTCCGGCGGTTGGTGGACTACTGCGCGGACAAGGGCATCTGGGGCTTCATCGTCTGGGGATTCCTGCGCGATTGTCATGGCGGCGTGCAGGCCGCCGTCGACCTGTGTGTGTACGCTGCGGACCGAGGCGTCGCCATTCTGCCGGGCGTAGGGCTCTGTTCGTACGGCGGGTACTACTACCAGGGCGATCACCCCTTCAACCTCGACACCTACCTGGCCAAGCATCCCGACCGCGTGAGTTCGGCGGACATGGATGGGGGCGGCGGACGCGTCGTGACACCGGTGCTGGACCCGTCGCTGAAGGCCAACCAGGACTGGTGGCGCGACGGGCTCGAATGGATGCTTGAGACGTTCGCCATCGGAGGCGTGGACTTCGAGATGGGCGATTTTGTTGTGAACCCGTCGGACAGTGCGGTTCGGGCGCGCGAAGCGCTCGGGTTCGAGGCAGACGGCAACATCATGGATGCCGTGGTTGCGGGCCGGGGCTTCCTGCGGCGGGGGTTGGAACTCAAGCCGGACGGCGTGTTCATCAACAGCACCTACCGCGGATACCATCAGATTGCGGGATTTCCGAAGATGCCCTACATCGACGCGGTACCCCGCGAGACCGTCTGGCAGTACACGGGACGGCACATGGTCACGCGACCCGAGTTTCCGGACGCGTACACCGGCGTGCCGCCTCACCGGCAGTACGGGTACATGCACTGGTTCAATGCGTCCACGGAGACGGCAGATCGGGATTTCGTGCCTGATATCGCACGGGTCTATCCCGGTTTCCACAAACTGGGCTTCGAATTCGTGGGCACCTACGGCGAAATCGCCGCGAGTACGCCCGTAGCCGACCGAAACTACCGCGCCCAGGTCGCGTGGTCGGAGGACCCGGCGCTGTCGATGGGCGACTTCCTTGCATCGTGACGGCGACGGGAAAGTCACACACTGTTACCGAGCGGGAGGCGTCCTTCTCATAGTCCCGGAGGGACGACCCGAGGATAGCCCAGGAATTCATTCCTGGGGAAACGGAGCCCCCCTGAAGGAAAGTCCCGGAGGGACGACGGAGCAGTCGCGTCTGAGTAGGCCAGACGTGCTCTTCGTCCTCAGATGACTTCCGCCAGAGGAACCAACGGAGACGGGCCGTCCCTTCCGGGACTTGCAGGCGCTGGAAGTCTGTCACCGACAGCATGGCCACCGAAGCAACCGAGGGTGGTTTGAGGGCACAGGCCCCTTCTGTTAGGCTGGGTCTGTAAGGGTCGCGAATCCACATCCAAGCGGGGGAAGAGCCTGTCGTGCCCATCGAGAAACCCGAGACCAACCGATTGCCGTGGACCAAGCTGGAGATCCTGGGCTTGGCCGCGATCCTCGTCCTCGCGGTGGGCGTTCGCTGCTACCGGCTGGGCGACGAATCCCTGTGGCA
>JAAEQP010001759.1 GCA_024231375.1 bacterium
GCCCTTCACCGCTCCCAAGAAGTACTGGGACCTCTACAACCGTGACGAGATCCCCTTGGCCGATCACAAGGATCCGCCCGCCAACGTCGACCTCGCCCTGAGCCTGCATCGCAACGGCGAGATGACGGGACGCTACGCCGCCCTCAAGGACCCCGCCGACGCCACCGACGACGAGGCCCGTCAGCTTCGCCACGGCTACTTCGCATGCGTCAGCTATGTGGACGCCCAAATCGGACGCGTTCTCGGCGAGTTGGACCGGCTTGGGCTCCGCGACAACACCATCGTCGTCGTGTGGGGCGACCACGGGTGGCATCTTGGCGATCTGCATGTGTGGGGGAAACACACGGCCTACGAATTCTCCCTGCGAAGTGCCCTGCTCATGCGCGCCCCCGGCGTGACGCAACCCGGCTCCCATGCCGCCGGTCTCGTTGAATCGCTGGACCTCTATCCCACGTTGGCGGATTGCTGCGGTCTGGACGCGCCCAAAGGACTCGACGGATGCAGCGTAGCCCCCGTGCTGCGCAACCCCGACCACCCCGGAAAGGACGGCGCCTTCGGCTACTGGCGGAAGGGACCGCACAAAGCTGTCTCCCTACGTACCGCGCGCTACCGCGTGGTTGAATGGGTGGATGGCAAAGGCAAGACGGCCCAGGTCGAACTCTACGACCACGAAAACGACCCCGACGAGACCCGCAACATCGCGGACGAACAGCCCGGCGTGACGGAGAAGCTTCTCAAGCAACTGCGCGCGGAATCGCCGCGGCTTGCGAAGGCGTAGCGCAGCAGCGCGCCGCCACTCCTCCGCCCGTCCCTACCGCGACTTCCGGTAATCCGCTGCCTCAATGCCCGTGAGGAACTGAATACACTGCTCGAAGGTGGCTGACCCGCCGGGCTGGGCATCCCAAGGCTTTGAGAACAGCTCATGGGTCTGGCGTCCGTTCGCCCACCCCGCACGCGTCTTCACCACATGGGCCGGGTTGAAGGTGAACACTGCCGCCCGTTCCAGCGGCTTGTTGACGAAGGCCCATTCGCCCTGCGGCACGTCCTGCCCTTCGCGCACAACCTCGCCCTGTTCGCCTTCCGTCACCTCGCCGCGGTACCCGTTTGCCGTGAGTTCGATCAACAGCCGGTCAAGTGTCTCGTCCACGCGGAAGTCTGGTCGCGTCCACATGGACACGGTCTGTGCAGACTCCGCGTCGTTGCGCACGGTCGTCCGGATGGTCAGTTCATTGCCCGCATCGGCAAGGATGACTTGTCTCGTGATGTGCAGGCCGTTGTCCAGCGCGGCAGTCAAGGTCGCGGTGTTGCCTACAACGGATGCCTCGTGCACCTCACGTCCGCCCTTCATAGCACCCTCGGGCCCAATCCACTCCTCGTACCCCGGGTTGAGATGGTCGAAGTACGACACGTCTGTCATCCAATTGGCGTCAGCGTCTTGAGTGAACACGCCAACGATGCGGCCACCGCCCTCGGGCGCAATCTCCACGCGCATCGTGCCGTTGTCCAGCGTGACCACCGGCCACGACGGCCTGGGGTTCCGCACGCCGGCCAGCCACTTGTCCACGTCGTTCCATTCGTTCACCTGGGTGATGCCGATCTCGCGCAAGGCCGTCACGAACGCGTCCATCCGCGCCGACGTGTCCTCCGACAACACCGCCGTGTACGCGCCGTCCGTCACGCCGTACCGGTCGTCTCCGTGGAACAGGCCCACGTAGTCGATAGGGAGCCGTGCTTTGCGCACGCGCGCCGCCAAGGCGGCGTCGCCGGCCACGGCCGCTGCCGCCGCGTCGAACCAGGCATTGGCTTTCTCGAGGAACTCGCCCCTGAAGAACGCGCCCGTCGGCCGGTACCCCAACCCGATGTGATGCTGACCGCCGCCGGCACGGTCGTGGATGTAGTCGAGGTACTCGCGGAGCGGCGTCGCAGCCGCGCCGTAGTAGGCACTCAGGAACGCGTCCAGTTCCGTGTCGAAATCCAGGTCCGGATTCCACAGGAACCGCGCCAGGAGGTAGTTCCGCAAATCGGCCAGTTCGCCGCCACCCGTGCCGTTGTAGTTGCCCTGCTCAAACAACCCCTTCACGCCATGGTCGATGAAGAACCGGATGTTCGGTTGGATTGACCGCAGGTTCGGGAAGGGTTGCACGTAGTGCGAGAAATTCGTGGTGTAATCCCAGATGAACAGGCTGTCGGTTTTCTGATTCCACGCCTTGATGTCGGCTACGAACGTGTCGTTCACCTCGCTAGTGCCGCTGTCCAAAGGTTCCGAGAAGGAGCATTCGATGCTGCATAGGCGGATGGCCACGTTGTCGCGCGGCACGAGGGTCTTGGGCGCTTTGCGCGTGTATTGATAAGCCAACGTGCCGATATACCGGTTCGGAAACTCCTCTTTCACCGCGTCGGCCACCTGGTTCACGAACCAGATGACGGGTCCCGCCTCGGACTCTTCCTCGCGTGCAATCTTCTGGCACGCTTCGCATTGGCAAGGCTTGCGCCAATCGTTCTGCGAGATGCTGACCACCATGGCGTAGGGGTCTTCACGGAACCGCTGCCTGGCCCACTCGATGGCCAGATTCAGCACATCCGGATTGGTCAAACACAATTGGGTCCGATCCGTGGACCGTTCCCCGTCAATCAGCGAGAAGTACTCGGGATGGTCATTGAAATACGTTTCGGGCGGGCAGAACGAGTTGAAGGTATGCACTGCGTGGTAGTAGAAACAGCCTCCGTGCGCTTCGTCCAGCCGGATGATCCACGACGCGTTCATGCGGTTGCGCAGGTTCCACAGCGGGTCCTTCGCCTCTATCCAGAAGGTTTCCCGATACATCAACTCGGGCGCCACCGTCTCGTCGATGATGGGCAGTTCCAGCGACCGTTGCTCGGGCACCTCCGCCACGTCCGGCGTGAACCAACGGCAACCCAGATGGTCGGCCAGCAGTCCGTACACGCCGTAGGCCGTACCCCGCACCGGTCCTCCCACAATCACCAGACGGTCGCCTGCTGTCTGGATGACATACCCCTCATCGCCCAAGGCGTCCCAATCCGGCGTCACCCCGAGATCGCTCAAACCCCGGCAGGCGCCCACCACAATGGCCTTCGGGGGCAGCGGCGCCGCGTCTGTCCGAATGTCGAACGTCGCACCCGTGATCTGCTGCAAATGGGCCTGCAAATCGTTCGTGGCCGTCACCACCACCGGCGTACACGCCTCGGGCCGCACAATCACGTATTCCGTCGCCCCGTCCTTGGCCAGTGTCATGGCATGTCCTCCCGCGCAGATCGTCAATGCCGCCAAGGCTGCCGCTACTGTGGTCAATCTCATGAATCCGCATCCCCTCACTAGGGCGTGAGCGCCCGTGCAATCGTCTTCAAACACTCCACATAATCCGCCTCGGGACGCAGGAGTTCCGTACACAGCGCCTCCACGTCCTTCTGCCCCAGCAACTCGGCGCCCACCGCCTTGCGATGCCGTTCGTCCCCCCGGAACGCCCAAAGGATCTCGGCCGCATACGGCGGCTTGCAGATTTCCTTGCGCGGCTTGCCCCGCATGACCTGCGTCAACGCCTTGCCGCACCGGTCCGCCGATGTGCCCGCGAGCCCCGCGTTCGTCTGGGGCAGGTCGTGGGCCAGGTTCATCGCCTGGGCTTGCGACAGCCGCGGCAACAACCACGATTCCAATTCCTCTTCCAGGATTCCCGGCAACAGGATCTCTGCCGGAGGCGCTGCGCCGCCACTCTTCAGCAGACGCAGCATCTGCTTGGACCGCTCCGTGAAGACCTCGAAGCCCGGCACCCACGCGTCCAACGTCTTCCCGACGGCGTCGGGGAGCGTCGCCGTCAACGTAATGCCGCTGCCTTCCTGGGCCCCCTCAAACGACCCGCCGTGTACGTCGACGATGGCCCGCTCCATCGAATCCAACCGGCACGAGGGACGCCACTCGCATTGGGTCCCGCCGATGGTCGCCACGATTCCCACGGCCCGTTCCGCCACGTCGTAGTCGATCAATGTCGATAATACGCCGCCCCGATCAAGGGTCTCCCGCGCATAGGTGGCCGCGTTCCGGAAGACCGACTGCACCCGTCGACGAAGCATCGCAATCGGCGGCATCCCTGCGTCGCAGTACACTTCAAGCGTAATGCCACGTTCACGCAGCGTTTCGCGGCATTCTTCCGTCACTTCATTGACCGCGGCCGTCAAGTCAGCAGGTTCCACGCGGCCCGGCTCGTCGGTCACGCGCAACGCGTCCGCCACGGCCCGAGAAGCCTCCTTCACCGAGTCCTGGTCGCCCTCATCGGCCAAGGCCAGCCGCAAGCGCTGTTCCGCCTCGCGCACCGGGTCGAGGATGCTGTCCAGTCCGCCCATCGATTCCTGCACTTCGCGAATACCCGCGAGACGCAGGCTCAATCCCACCGACGTGCGGTCGATTCGCCCGCCCCGCGTTGCCGCCGTCCACCGTTCGCAGAGCATGTCCATACTTATCTCGACGCATCCGCCCAATCGCAGCGGGTTATCGAACCGTCCGGGACCGTCGAAACTCATCTCGATCCGCGGCACCTCGTCTTCCTCGTACAACGCGATGTCGAGTTGGGCATCGGCCTCGAACCGGGCCGTATCGGCCAAGGCCAGAAGGCACCCCATCACCTGCTCCGGATCGCCGGGAACGTTCGATACGGGGTCCAGTTCCAGCGTTCGCCGCTCCGCCTCCAGTTCGCGGGCGTGTCCCTGGAGCAGCGCGGAAGCGTCGTACATGGTGAGTGTCGGTTCCCGGTGGATGTCCAGAAACCGGCGCGCGGCCTTCAGCACGTCGTGCGCTCGCGCACACGCGTCCGCATCGCCCTCCTGCGCCTTGGCAAGCCCCCGTTGGGCGAGGCACAAGGCGGGTTCCACTTCGTCCTGAATGATTTCGCACAGTGTTCGCATAGAGATTCCGGCCCGTAAGTAGCTGGCAGTCTATCCAACAGCCGGACCGGCGTCAACCAGATAACGGAACGTCCCCCGTGCGCGCGAGGCCCGTCGCCGGTAGGGTCGCGCTCCGTCGCGACCGTCTTGGCCTGCACTGCGGCCACCCTACGAAGAGGCGATCACGTGGTGGCGGCGCGCTATGCGCGCCCGGCTCTGCGCCAGCAGAGCCCAACCCCGTCTCCACGCGCTCATCAGGATGACTTCGCGAAAGGAGTGATCGTGGTAGGAGCATGCTTCCGAGGTGTGGGACCGGCGCCCTCGCCGGTCATCTCCCCTCTTGTTGGCCGAAAGCCGACCGCTGATAGCGGAAAGTCTCTGTTCGTAGCGCGGCCTTCAGCCTGTTCCTCTGGTCGTGCCAGCCGCGCGCGGCCCCCCAACCTTGCCGCGCCCCGTCGCAGCCAACCCACGACCGCAAGGTCTCCCTCCCCCCAGAACACATAACACCCCGATCCACTCGAATAAAAGAGAAATCAGACCCC
>JAAEQP010001760.1 GCA_024231375.1 bacterium
ATCTCTTGTAGGTAGGCGCTCACCCATGAGAGATCCCTCGACTTCGCTCGGGATGACGCGGTTGGGATGTGTCTGGAGAGGCTCTGTTCTCGATGCCCCGAGACTCGCTCTACGGTTCCTCGGTCTTCACGTACACCACGGAATCGGCCACGACAGGACCGTCGGCCCCCTCGTTGGATATCGTGACCGAGGCCGGCGCGTCAGGTTCAAAACGGTAGACGCCTACCTTCACCGCGAACCCGTTATTGTGGCCTTTGCTGAAGTCCCACGTACGCGTGTCTTGACCGCCAGCGTGGTCGATGCGCAGTTGGCCTTCTGTGGCATTTGATTCGCCGGGCTTGTAGCGCAGGCACACCAGGTAGGCGCCGGGTTCCTCGATGGGCAGACGGAAGGTGGCGCTCGCGGGCGTATCCGCGTCCACTTTGAGGAAACTGAAGCGGAACAGTCCGCTCAGACCCTCCGCGGTCTCCGGTTTCCAATCACCCGCAACGCTCACCAGTTCCTTTTCGGTGTAGTGAATGATCCGGCCCCTTCGAGCCAGGTCGGCGGGGCGGATACCGTGGGTTGCTGTTCCTCCGGGCCCAGTTTCATCTAGAAAGGGAGGCTCGATAGGGGTGTTGGCTGAGTGATTGTCGGCGACGGTGAGGTCCCAGTTGTTCCAGATGGTCTTCACGGGTTGGCCGCCGGCGTTGTAGATGTAGTTGTGTTTGACCGTCGTATTGCTCGTGTCCCAATCCAGGAACACGCCGTTGGCAAGGTGCCGTTTGGGTTTGCCGTTGGGCAATTGCTCGTAGCCCCAGATGTCGTGTAGGAAGTTGCTCAAGATGTAGTTCGCGGCGTTCAAGCGGGTCATGGTGGCGAAATGGATGCACGCGCCGTCGATGGTGGTCTGCATGCAGTCGTGGATATGGTTGTATTCCACCACGTTGCCGCCCTGGTTCCGGAAGGCGAAGATGCCGTTCCGCGACAGGTCCTGGAAGTGGTTGTGGGCGATGTAGTTTCCGGGCATCATGGCCATGGACGCAGGACGCGAGTCCATATGCACCCCGCCGCCGTAGTACCGGAGCTTCCCGCAATGGGACACCGTGTTGTACGTGACTTCGTTGAGGATGGGGGCCACTTTCGCGGCGGCCTCGCCCGGTGTGTACACTTTGGTGTCGTCCATGTAGGAGAGGCGCGAACCGGTCATGAGCACCCCGCCACCGCCCGAGTCCTGCACGGTGTTGGCGTGAAAGACGTTCCTGCGACTGTCCAGGTGTAGCCACAGCGCATAGCCGCCGATGGCCTCGAATCGGCACTCCTCGACGCGGCAGTTGGACGCGTTTTCGAGCATGACCGCGGCGTCCGTGTGGACACGTGCCTCGATGTGGCCCAAGGTGAAGGTTGTGTGGCGGAAGTCCAATCCTTTGAACTGGACGTGCTCGACCTGGGTGCCTCTCTCGACGTCCCCTTTGAGATGGACAACGCGGTTCAGATAGGGGGCGATGAACTCCATTTTGTTGGGGTCCTGCCCTTCATCCGGCACGTAGTAGAGACGGCCTTCGCGCGGGTCCAGATACCATTCGCCCGGCTGGTCCAACTCGGAACGCACGCCCTCGATCCAGAACCAATTGCCCTTGATAATCTTCCCGTGCCGTTCGCGCACTCCCAAGTAGAGAACGGATTCATCCGCATCGACCCTGACCACATCATTCCACTGATTGAAGAAACGCCAATTCGCGACGATGTTGATCTGGGCATCGGGTTCGTCTGTCCATCCCGGCCTGACGTGGCCTTTGGGAAGGTCCACGTGCGCCATTGACCCGCCGGATGCGTAGAGGAACGGATTCTCGGCGTCGACATTGGGAAACCGTGCGCGTATGGCGCGCTGCCCATCGACGAACAACTGGCGGAAGTTCCATGGACCTGTCGGGCTTGGGGAGTAGGATTCGGGGATGTCCGGATTACGAGCCCATCCCTGGGCTTCCGGAACGTCCACGTGCCAGGTCTTGCCATCGTCGGTCTGCCAAACACCCGTGATTGGGCGTCCGCCGCTGAGGATGACCGTTTCGCTGGGAGCGGCGCGCCAGACGATGGGGGCTTCGGGTGTTCCCGAGTCCTCGGGTCCGAGGACCAGCGTATCATGAAGATGGTATCTGCCTTTTCGGAGGACGATGTCGACCGGGCTCGCCAGCTCGCCTTCGCTCTTGAGACTCCGTGTGGCTTCCTGCGCGCGATGGAGGGTGGCGAACGGGGCTGCCGCTGTGCCTGCATTGGCGTCGTCGCCGTCCGGGGCGATGTGGAATTCGAGCGCTTGGGTCATACCACAGCACAGAATCAGCGATGCCATAGCGCCGAGGGCCACGATGCCGTGGAGCATTGAGTTTCTGGGTCGGTTTTCTCTGTCCTGATGGTCCAATGCCGATCCTTTCTCGCGAGCCTTGGCTCACATGGCGCCACGGTTGAACTCGCCACGCGCTGAACGTATAGTCCGAACCATTCCCGAAGACACCACTGACCATTAGAGAGAAAACCTCTGAAGAAGGCAAGCGCAATGACATGGATCTTGAACCGACGTGAAGTGCTGGCGCTGGGGGCAACATCGATTGCTTCCACCGCGCTGGCCGCTCAGGAGGATAGCCCCGTGACATCGTCCCTCATCCAAGCGCACGACAAGAAACTCAAGTCCATGCTGGACGGTCAAGTAACCGACCTGGGCAGCAAGTGGCGAGGGGCGATTCCGGACCATCACGGACTCCATAGCGCGCATTCAGCCGCTCGTTTGTTGCGCGAAGGGGCGGCGGCCTACTTCCATCCGCAGTCCGCGTTTCACGCGGATGATGAACTGTACGATCGCATGGGACTCGCGGCCGGCTTCCTGGAACGCTCCCAGACCGACGATGGAAACATCGACCTGCTTAGCACCAACTTCAACTCGCCGCCGGATACGGGATTCGTGGTCCACAGTGTCGGTACGGCGGCCCGCCTCACCCAGATGAACGATCACGCGGCCATGCTGTCGCTGCTGCTACCGTTTCTCGTCAAAGCCGGGTTGGGCATGGCCAAGGGGGGCGTCCATACGCCCAATCATCGATGGGTTGTTTGCGCGGCGCTGGCGCAGATTCACGAAGTGTACCCCGACACTCGCTTCGTGAAACGGATCGACGAATGGTTGGCCGAGAGCATCGACATCGATGAAGAAGGGCAGTACACCGAACGAAGCACGGCTGGCTACAACGCCGTCGTCAACCACGCCCTCGTGGTCACGGCCCACAAGCTGAACCGACCCGAGTTGCTCGACGCCGTTCGCAAGAACCTGGACGCCATGGCCTATCTGCTGCACCCCAACAACGAAGTCGTCACTTCGATCTCGCGTCGGCAGGATCTCAACACGCGCGGTACCATGGCCAACTACTGGTTCCCGCTCCGCTACATGGCCCTTCGCGACGACAACGGAATGTACGCGTCCATGCTGGCGCCTCACGAGCCTGGGCGAATCGAGCTGGCTTTCATGATGGAGTATCCGGAACTTGAGCGGAGCCTGCCCGCGCCGACGCCCATTCCCCAGGACTATGTGAAGCACTACGCCATCTCCGGAATCACCCGGATACGGCACGGGCGCACCAGCGCCACGATCCTGCACGAAGGCCGTAGCCGGTGGATCGCCATGCGCCAGGGTGAAGCTGTCATCAACGGTGTTCGATTCGCCAGTTCGTTTTTTGGCAAAGGCCAGTTCGTTCCGAAGGAGTTCGAAAGACGCGACGATGGCTATCATTTCAAGCAGGAGTTGGACGCGTGCTACTACCAGCCCGTCAAGGACGCGAGTCTCCTGCCGGTCACCGCGGAGAACGCGGGGCGACTCCGGTCGCGACGCGAGAAGACCGAGCAGTGCCGCATGGTGTACGAAGGCCACATCCGGGAGACCTCGGACGGCTTCGAGATCACCATCGAGGCGCATGGGACCGACGGGGTCCCGCTGTCCGTTGAAGTGAACCTGAGAGATGGGGGAGAGGTTACTGGAGTAACCCCGGCACCCCGCACGGGTGGGGCCTTTCTGTTGAAGGAAGGGTTCGCCGAGTACCGCATGGGGTCCGACACCATCCGTTTCGGTCCTGGACACTGCGAGCATGCTTATGTGCAGGTACGCGGCGCCGAGGGCAAGTTGTCGGGTCCCAGCGTCTACCTGACCGGCTTCACGCCGTTCAAGCATACGCTGAAGTTCGCGCTCAGAACATGAGCAGATGAACCGAGACCGTATCGGACGAGCGTAGCGAGACGAGACTGTCAAGGGCCGCTTCCACGGGCTCCGCAGCCCCGTTTGGCTCTATTCCGCGATTCCCGCGAAGGGTCTATCCGACTTGCACTTGAAGAGTTCTCCCGTGCCTCCAGGAAGGTAGAACACGAACTTTGGGTCTTGGAGTACTACGTCCTCCACCTTGCCTGTACGTCGATTCAGTCGCTGAAGCACTTCGACTTCGTCTGCGAACGAGAGCGTCACTTGTTCAAGCAGATGGGTCTCGTCGCCGTTGGGGTCGCGAGCGTTGCGCTTGTTCACGACCAT
>JAAEQP010001761.1 GCA_024231375.1 bacterium
CTGCGCGTGTCCGAGATCGTCGGGCTGCGGTTGCGTGATGCCCATCTCGGCGTCGCACGACCGTACATCCACGTCCGCAAGGCCATCGCCAAGGGCAAGAAGCCTCGCCGGGTTCCACTATGGTGGGATGGCGGCACCCTGGCGGACATCGAGGCATGGAAGGCAGAGCGTAAGGAGCACGAGGCAAAGCCGGGCGACTTCCTCGTCTGCTCCCAGGCCGACGGCAGCTTCGGCGCCCAACTCGACCGCCGCAATGCGCGCATGCGGTTCATCGCCGCCTGCCGCGCCCTGGGCTCGGATCGAACGCAGGACCTCACCATCCACGATGGTCGCCACAGCTTCGTGTCCCATGCGTTGCGAGCCGGGCGCAGTTTGGCCGAGGTCCGCGATGCGGCGGGGCACGCCAACGTGTCGACCACGAGCCTCTACACTCACGTCGCGGTCGAGGACGACGGCGAGATTGGGAACATCTTTGCGATTGATAGGTAGCTGCCCTTATGCATCGTCGGAGTAGAATTCCGTCACGCCTCAACAGCCCAGCATCCGGCGCATCGCCAAGTGGGTCTAGTTGGGGCTCTGCGTGCTGATCGTCGTTGCATGGCTGGTGGGCCTGCGGGCGTGGATGGCATCGAGCTTCACAGGACGCACAGATGCGTGAGCTGAGAGTCATACACCTGGCACTTATGACGAGGTCTGCGTTGCAGGTCATTCAACCGCATGGAGTTACGATTCCATGCCCTCGTCTTCACCGGTCCGAGAACGCGTAAACAGACGTCGCTTTCGGCCGAGTGGGTCAAGAACTGGGTCAGTGCGGACGCAACTCACGATTGCATCACCTCCTCCAGCGCGCGTCGTGCTGAGTCAATGTGCTCGTCGCGGACCTTCAAGTAGTGCTTGCGTGTCGTGCGAATGTCCGCGTGCCCTGCCAACTCCTGAACAACATGCAGCGGGACAACGCCCGCGAGATTCGTGCAGTAGCTCTTCCGAAGGTCGTGGAACGAGCACTTCGGCAGGTCCGCGTTCTCGCGGATTGTCTGGAAGTCACGCCAGATGTTCAGCGGTCGCACGCGGTCGCCCTTTGCGGGGCCCCGGCCGTTGACGAACACGTACTCTTGTCCGTCCGCGGCAGCGAACTGCACCTCCGCGAGGACGCTGACAGCAAGAGTCGGCAACGGAAGAACCCGCATGTCCTTGTCTTTGGGTGTCCACGCGGCTCTATGCTCCGACGCGTTCTTTCGAACAACGCGAACTTCACTCCGCTCGAAATCGACGTCGGACCAAGTCAGGTTGAGCACTTCGCCCAGCCGGAGTCCGCAGCAATAGCCAAGCGTGATCATGCCGCGCCACCGAAGTGATGGTGAGGCCTCGATCAGCTTGCGGCACTCCGCTGGACTGACAAACTGCCATGATCGCTGTCCGACCTTCTCTTGATGCATCTCGTGAAACGGGTTCTCGCGAATCAACGAACACGCAACGGCCTCACGGAAAATCCTCTTGCATTCCCGCAAAACCTTGTTCACTGTCGCTGGCGCCGGCGTGCGACCGCGATGCTTCCGCTCTCGATACCACGCCACGAAACGCCGCGCGTCCAGCGATGTGATCTTGTTCACAACCATCCGTCGCCCCAGGAACTCGCTCAAGAAACGCAGCGTCCGTTCGTATTCGATTCTGGTCGACGCGATTAGGTTTTCCAGTAGGCTCGTCCGGACTTGCGTTGCCTGAACGGCGTCGCCTCCCTTGTCGAGCTCACTCGCCCAGAAGATAGTGATCATCGCGATGACTTCTTTGCCTTCAAGTGAAGCCATGTCCGTGCATGTGGGCATGGTCTCTACGA
>JAAEQP010001762.1 GCA_024231375.1 bacterium
CGTGTCCCGGCCACAGGGGGTACAAGTGGGACAGGTGACGGTGGTCGTAGTCGTCGTCGAGGTCCGGGTGAGCCCATTCTTTGAGGGCGCCTTCGTCGTTGACGAGGTAGGCCGGCATCTTCGTGAGCATGGCCCGCCACTTTGGCAGATTCTCCTGTTCGACGCCGAGGATTTCGCATGCTTCGATCAGGTTCGTGAGGGTTTCCTTGGCTGCCGCGATGTCCATCGTCGCATTGAGCACGGTCGCGTTGTCCGCGTTCTCGGGAGCGTGTTCGGGCGAGTAGGAAGGCACGAAGACGTAGTTGCCGTCGTCGTCGAACTCGGTAAGGAAATCCTCGTAGAACAGAGCGATCTCCTTCAACAGGGGGAGCACATGATCGCGTAGGAACGCCTCGTCGCCTGTCACTTCGTAGTATTCATGAAGCGGCAGCACCATCCACTCGGTGCCCGCTACCCAGAAATGCCCCGGAAACGCCACACTGTGATGGGTGTGGAGATTGTGGTCGCCGTCGGTGCGGGTGCCCGCCAGGATGCCGCGGCACCCGTAGAGGTTCCGCGCGTTCGTGCGCCAGTCGTCGACGACGCCCTCGACCAAGCGCAAGTAGCCCCCCATGGCTTCGTGCATGGCGCCAAGGTTGCCGCCCGACACCGCAAGGTTCACGTTGGCGTCCAGGGTGTAGTCGCCGCGCCAGGCCGGGTCCCAACTGCCGCCCCAGATCCCCTGCAGGCGCGGCGGCCAGTCGCCGCTCGAACAGAGGAACACGTAGCGTCCCATGTCGAACAACTTCTCCAGCAGCGCCAGGTTCAGCGCTTCGCCTGCTTCGCGCCCTTTCTTCTGCTCGCGGATCAGGGCTTCCACGCTCAAGTACCGCGCCTCGCCTACGTTGAGGTCAAGACGCACGCGGTCGTAC
>JAAEQP010001763.1 GCA_024231375.1 bacterium
CGACCACCTTCTCCATCGCGATGAGATCGGCTATGTGATCGACGAGATCCTCCTCACGCTCAAACGAACGATAGGCGGCGCCCGTCTCTTTCAGAAACGCGACGATCGCGTCGTCGGTAAACGAGGGTCCCAGTAAGGACCCACCCTGCGCGTCCCGCTCATTGACATGACGTTCGTGATCCAGCAATTGATGCCACACGAAGAGCGCGGCGCCCACGGCGCCGCCGGCATCGCCCGCGGCCGGCTGGACCCAGATGTTCTCGAAAGGGCTCTCTCGGAGGATACGCCCGTTGCCAACACAGTTGAGCGCCACGCCCCCGGCCAACACGAGGTTCTGCATGCCCGTCACCTCGTGCACGTGTCGAGCCATCCGAAGCATGATCTCTTCGGTCACCGACTGAATCGAAGCGGCCACGTCCATCGTATGCTCGGTGATGGGGCTCTCCAGCTTCCTGACCGGCGTGCCAAAGAGCCGTTCGAACCGACGATTCACCATCGTGGCGCCATACCCATATGAGAAATACCGCATGTTCAGGCGAAACGAACCATCGTCCTTGAGGTCGAGCAATTCGTCCATGATAAGGTCACGGTACTTCGGGGCACCATAAGGCGCCAGTCCCATGAGTTTGTATTCGCCCGAGTTGACGCGGAAACCGGTGTAGTAGGTGAACGCGGAATACAACAGACCTAGCGAATGGGGGAAGTGAATCACCTTCTGCAGCTCAATGCGATTGTTTCGTCCGACGCCGAAACTGGCCGTCGACCACTCGCCGACCCCGTCCAGGGTCAGAATGGCAGCCTCCTCGAAAGGGCTGGGAACGAACGCACTGGCCGCGCG
>JAAEQP010001764.1 GCA_024231375.1 bacterium
CACTCCCCCCGCATCGGGGGCTACGAGTACGACGTTGTCCGAGAGGGCGTCACGAATATAAGGAAGCAGCACGGGCGTGGCGAAGATGGATGCTGCAAAGATGGCCCTGAACGAAGTGCTGAAACAGGCGGACGACACCACGCAGGTTGGACTTCTGGTCTTCAGTTCGAAGAACGCGAAAAACGATTGGGTCTACCCGTTGGGTCCTCTGGACCCGGCCGCGTTGCAGCGGGCCATCGCACTCCCCGTTCCGGGCGGCGGTACGCCCTTGGGCAGGTATATGAAGATTGCCGCCGACCGCCTGCTCCAGGAGCGGGAGCGGCAGTACGGGTACGGCACGTACCGGCTCTTGGTGGTGACCGATGGCGCGGCGCAAGACCAAGACATGGTGACGCGGCACACGACCGAGATCATGGCGCGCGGTATCACGACCGATGTCATCGGCGTCGACATGCGGGAATCTCACATCCTGGCTACCAAGGCGCACTCCTACCGCAAGGCCGACGACCCGGATTCGCTGAAGCGCGCCATCGCGGACGTGTTTGCCGAAGTCTCCGCCACCGCAACGGACGATGCGGCGTCTGACGCGTTCGACATTGTTGCACCCCTTCCCTTCGAAGTGGCGACGGGAATGATCAAGGCCTTGGCAAGCTCCGGGAACTCACCCATCGGCGGCCCGGCCAAGAACGCCCGCCGCTCGGCTCCCCGAGCCCGGCAGCAGGCCACCGCGCCGCCACCCCGATCCACGAACCCGCCAACGGGAGGGCGGCCGGCGCGTTCTCAGGGATCGATGTCACTCATGAAGATCGCTGTAGGTGTACTGATTCTGCTTCTTGTGCTCCGGGGCATCTTCAAAGCGAAGCGCGCCGACCGATGAGCGCGAATCGTGCAAAGGGGCTTCTCCTTGCGGCCGTTGTCTGGTGCCTGATTCTCACCG
Organism: bacterium; assembly: GCA_024231375.1. The sequence continues at coordinate 938 of JAAEQP010001764.1, forward strand.
CCTTGGCCGTGGCCTACAAGCTCCTATTGGCCCCCTACTTTGCCGGACGCCTCGAAGGAGAGACGGGGTCTCAAAGCCAGTACACGTCCACCATCGTGGTGGCCGCCGATTCATTCTCGGGCTATTGCGTTCTTCGTTCGGCCGCCATGCGCGACCAACTCAAGGCCAAAGGGATCAAGATCGAGGTCCAGGACGACTCCGCCGACTATGTGGGCCGGATGAAGGCTCTGGATGCCGGCCGGGTGCAGATGGCCGTGTTCACCATCGACTCGTTCCTGACCTCGTCGGTGAAGATCGGACGGTCTCCAGGAACGATAGTGCTTGTGCTGGATGAGACAAAGGGCGCAGACGCCCTGGTGGCCTACAAGGAGGGCGTGGCCAGCATCCAAGACCTGGACAACCCCGATGCTCGAATCGTGGCGACCCCGAGTTCGCCCAGTGAGTTCCTGTCCCGCGTGGTTCTGGCCCATTTCAGTCTGCCGCGGCTACCCAAGGACTGGATCGTGCCGGCGGACGGCGCCGGCGATGTCTACAAGATGTTGCGGGCGGCGAAGCGGGAGGATAAGCGGGCGTACGCGCTGTGGGAACCTTACGTGTCGATGGCCCTGGCCCAGGATGGCGTCGAGGTCCTGCTGGACAGTTCGAAGACATCCGGCCTCATTGTCGACGTGCTGGTTGCGCAACGCGAATTCCTCGCCGACCACCCGGATTTGGCGAGAGACGTCGTCGAAACGTACTTGCGGGTTCTGTATTCGCACACCCAGCAACCCGGAGGGCTCGGCGACCTCGTCATGCGCGATGCCCGGGAAACCGGCGCCGAACGACTCAGCAAGGAGCAGGCCCAAGCGCTTGTCGATGGTGTTCATTGGAAGAACACCATGGAGAACTACGCCCATTTCGGCCTGCTTCCCGAGGCACAGGCCGGCTCGATTCTGCACCTGGAGGACATCATCGCCAACATCGCCCAGGTTCTTGTGCAGACGGACGCCCTGACCGGCGATCCGGTAGAAGACAAGGCGCACACTATGTTCTACGACCGGGTTCTGCGAGACCTGCAAGCATCCGACTTCCACCCCGGAAAGAAGATGAGTGTTCTGGACGGTGTGGGCCTGGGCCCCGAGGACCTTCAGAAGATCCGTGGCGATAAGGAACTGCCGAAACTCTCCGAGAGCCAGTGGGAGGAACTCGTCGAAGTCGGCGAGATGCGCGTCCAACCCATCTCCTTCGCCAGGGGTACGGCCCGAATCAACATCCAGAGCGAGCGTGACCTTTCCGAGCTCGCCAGACGACTGACATCGCTTCCTCAGTACTACCTCGTCGTTGTGGGGCATTCCCGCGCGGAGGGCGATGTCGAAGCGAACGTGAAACTCGCTCGGGAACGCGCGGAGGCGGCAACGCAGGTGCTGCGGCAGCGGGGCATCTCCGTGAACCGCATCGGGACCAAGTCCGAGAAGCCGAGCAGGGAGAATGGATCGGCACAGTCGGTTTCGTTTGTTGTCGGTCAGGCGCCTTATTGAGCCATGGCAGATCGAGGGACTGAAGCCGTGCCTGACGAAAAGCACCTGAGGAGAAGGATACTCCTCAAGCTGGCCTCCAGCCCGATGACGCTCGTCCCCTTCGTGGGAGGCGTGACGGCTGCGGTCTGCACTTGGGCGCTGGACCTTCGGCCCGAGATTGGGTTGTTTGCTGCCTTGGCGGGTTTCCTGGTAGGCTGTGGCACGTTCGTCACGCGCCTTGTCGTGGGCGGCGAGACGGCTGCGCGGGAGACCATCGAGGAGATTCGCGCCGAGGCGCTCGGGGCACGAGAGGCCGCTCTGGACGAGTTGGATGCGCGGCTGTCGGAAGACGGAGACCCCCGGACGGAAAGCGCCCTGCGCGACCTCAGGACCTTTGCGGAAACCTTCGGTGACGATCACATGTGGACCAGCGGCCTTAACACGAGGTCCGCGTTTGATGTGGTTGAGGGAGTTGAGAAGCTTTTCGACCGATGCGTGAAGTCGCTGGAAGTGTCCCTGCAGTTGTTGGGCACGGCGCGGAAGATGAATTCCAAGGAAGCTCGCCAACCCCTCCTGCAGCAGCGCGAGCGGATCATTCGGGAGGTTTCGCAGAGCGTAGCTCAGCTTGGCAAGGTGTTCACGGAGGTCGAGAACCTGAAGACCGCCGACAGCGCTCCCGCGGGATTGGCCCGTGTTCGGACCGAATTGGACCGAAGTCTCGCATTTGCCCGCAGCATTGACGAGAAAATGCAGTCGCTGGACAAGGAGTACGACGTTTCCGAGTTCGAGTGAAGACGCGAACGGCCCGGCGGAGAGTTCAAACGCGCTTGGTGCGCGGAAGGTTGTCGGGTCTTGAGCAGTATCAAAAGGGAGGAGACAGGTCATGTTCAGAGCGTTGGGACGATGGATAAAGGCCGTAGGCTACCTGATGACGGGGCAGATCGACGCGGCGCGGCGAACCCTGGATACGAATCCCCATGTGGTGCGGGCGAAGTACGACCAGATTATCCGCGAGAAGACGTCCCGGATCCACCACTACAAGCAGGCCGTGGCCGGTCTCATCGCGCAGCAGGAGACCAAGGTCGGCAAGATCAGGTCGCTGTCCGAGGAGGTCGACAAGCTTGAACGCCTGAGGGCCGGGGCTCTTGCGAAGGCCAAGATGAGTGTCGAGAAGCTCCAAGCGTCGGGCAAGACCATGGACGCGATCAAGACCGACGAGGACTACAAGCGATGCCTCGCGGCGTACAACGACTTCTCGTCGACCCTCGCGGAGAAACAGGAACGCATCGCCGAGTTGGAGCGCGATATCGAGGGGTACCGGGAGCGTATTGGCGACCACAAGGTCCAGCTCCAGTCCCTGTTGCGCGACCTGGACAAGCTCCGGTCCGAAGCGGCGGACGCAGTGGCCGACATGATCACCGCGAAGGAGGAGAAGGAGATTGCCGATACGATCTCCGGCATTGCGAAGGACGGCACCGCGGAAGAACTCCAACGGATGCGCCAGCTTCGCCAGGAGGTTAAGGCGGAGGCCCGAATCTCGAAGGAACTGGCGGGAACAGACTCCCGTGCGCAGGAGGCGGAGTTCCTTGAATTCGCGCGCCAGTCGGCAGGCTCGGACGAGTTTGACGAACTGATTGGCTTGGCGCATACCGCCGGTCAGGAGACGCCCGACGCGGACGTTGGCGATTCGGAGAAGTCGTCGCTGCCTGAGTAGCGGGGTTCCGCCCGGCTCGCGCGCGGCGTCGAGCATGTGTGCTACGGCATCGTGCTCGGCTTCACCGGAATCGGCGAGATGCAACCGTCATATTGGCGGGGTGCGGAAACAACACAGGGGAGTCGAGATATGAGACAAGCATCAGTGCTTCTGACTATGATTCTGGTCGCGGCCGTGTCGGGTCTGGGGTGTACGCCCGAAGAACCCGCGCCCGCGGAGGCCCAACCCAACGCAACGCCCCAAGCGCCGGCCGCTCCCGAACCCACTGGGCCCGTGGGAACCTTCTCTCTCGCCTGGAGCGAGTACCCGTCCTGGAGCACGTTTGGCGTCGCCGACGAAGTCGGCCTGATCGATGGCGACGAGGGCAAGTTGGGGTCCATCGAGGAGAAATGGCAGGTTGACATCGTGCTGAAGGAGGCAGAGTACGATCCATGTCTCGTCATGTACGGGTCGGCCCAGGTCGACGCTGTCTGCATCACCAACATGGACGTGCTCAACCCCTCGCTTTCGGTGCCGTCCGTGGCGATCATGCCCACGTCTACGAGCGTCGGAGCGGATGCCTGCATCGTCACGAAAGACATCGCCGAGGTGGCCCAACTCAAGGGCAAGAAGGTGTATGGATTGGCTCAAACGGTCTCGGAGTACTGCTTCGTCCGCAATCTCGAACTCCTCGGCGAGAATCCCGACGACTACGTCTTCAGCAACATGGATCCCGGCGCGGCCGCCATCGCCATGCAGCAGAAGCAGTCCGAAATCGAAGCCATCGTGGTGTGGAACCCCTTCGTGTTGGAGACGCTGAACCGGCGTCCCGACGTGCACGTCCTGTTCGACTCGACGTCCATTCCCGGCGAGATCATCGACATGGTCGTGGCGACCCAGTCGGCTCTGGACAGGCCGGGAGGCGAAGCGTTCGCGTGCGCCGTCATCGACGCGTTCTATGCCGTCAGCGACCGAATCGCAGCCGACGCGACCCGCGACGACACCCTTATCGCATTGGGAGAGAAGTTCTCGAATCTCGATTTGCAGTCCATGCGCAAAGTCGTGCAACAGACCAAGTTCTACGCTACCCCCGATGCAGGACGGGAACTCTTTGAGGGCGCGCAACTCAAGGAGACCATGAACAAGGTCGTGGACTTCTGCCGCAAGACCGAGATTATCGAGCAGGACCCGGCCGTCGGATTCGGTCCGAAGGGCGGAGCCACCGATGTGAACCTGCGGTTCGATCCGTCCTACATTCAGAAAGTGAGTGCCCGCGCAGGATCCTGACGGGCCTACCGGGCAATAGGGGACTTCATGCTGCGACAACCGATATCCCAGCAGCGGAAGGTCGCGTTCGGCATACTGGCCGTCGCGATCCTTCTGCTGGCCTACACCGGCCTGTCCTTCCGCCAGCGGCAGATAAACCCGGGCGACCGGACGATTCCATCCTGGACCATGATGGCCGGGGGGCTCGGCAAGTGCTTCGAGGTTAACCAACGTTCCGACGAACGCTGGATCCTGGTGGACGCCAAGGCAACCTTGGGCCGACTGGCCACGGGCATGCTGATCAGCGTCGTCGGCGCTGTGGTGCTGGGGGTGCTGATGGGGGTATCCGGCCCCGTTGAGGCCATCCTTTATCCCCCCATGGCATTCGCGGCAAAGTGCGTGCCCACAGCCATGATCGCCGTCTTCTTCGCCATGTTGGGCACCGGCAACGTGATGTTCGTAGGTATGATCGTCTTCGGCGTGCTGCCGACCCTCACGCAGACCGTCTTTCTGGCGGTCAAGGAAGTCCCGGAGGAACTCCTGTTCAAATCGTATACGCTAGGGGCTTCCAGGGTGGAGATTATCTGGAACATCATCCTCAGACACATTCTGCCGAAGTTGCTCGATGCCGTACGGTTGAGCATCGGCCCGGCCATGGTGTACCTGATTGCCGCCGAAATGATGGTTGCCGACGCAGGTTTTGGCTACCGCATCCGGCTCGAGATGAAGAAGCTCCGAATGGATATTGTCTATCCCTATATCGCCATGTTGGCGGCGTTCGGATTCAGCGTGGACTTCGCCCTGATCCGCTTGCAGCGTATCGTTGCCCCATGGGCCTTCAAGGCAGGGAGATAACCATGGGCAACGAACCGACCAGGCTGGATTCGCCCTCGACGCACGAGGACATCGTACTCGAATGCCGCGGCGTCAGCCACTGGTTTGGCCCGAAACGCGTCCTCCACGATGTGAATGTTGGCGTCATGCATGGTGAGATCGTGGGGCTCGTCGGCCCGAGCGGCTGCGGCAAATCGACTCTGCTGCGCGCCGTGGTGGGCACCCATCCGCCACGACGAGGATGCGTCCTCATGCGCACGCCAAACGGCGACGCGGTGCCGGTCCGCCAGCCCGGGCGAGACCGGGGCATCGTCTATCAGCATTACTCGCTCTACCCCTTCCTCACAGCCCAACAGAATGTGGCCGTCGGCCTGATGCTGGACCAGACCAGCATTCCGTTTCGCCTATTGCGCTTCCCGAAGTGGCGGCAGATCCGGAAGCAACATCTGAGTGAAGCGGCGGCGTTTCTGGAGAGACTGGGGCTGGGCGATGCGATCAAGCGATACCCCTCGGAGTTGTCCGGTGGCATGCGGCAACGCGTGGCCATCGCGCAGGCACTCATCATGAAACCCAGAGTGCTGCTCCTCGACGAGCCGTTCGGCGCACTCGATGAAGCCACGCGGGAGGATCTCCAACGGCTCCTACTCACCCTGTATCTCGAAAACTGCCAGCAGAAGCAACGGGGTCTCCCGCCCCCGTATACAATCCTGATCGTGACGCACGAACTGAACGAGGCCATCTTCGTGGGCGACCGTGTTGTCGGCCTTTCGCAGTACTGGGACTGGCGGCGCGACGGATTCACCGAGCCCCCCGGAGCCACGGTGGTCTACGACCAAACCGCGCCCGTGTTTCGGCCTGAGGACGAGCGTGATTTCGCTCGGCTCAGGGACCAACGCGAGCAGGTCCGCAGGGCCGTATTCGACCCCTCGTACTGCCAGGAGCGGGACCAGTTCCGCACGTTCTGGGACCAAGTTAACTCTGGGAAGGGCCAAGGGGTGCTGGAATGAAGACGGCTGAACACGAATTCCTCCGCACGGCAGGGCGCATCCTCAATTCGGGTCAGTCGCGCACCCTCCTGCTGACGGGGAATGTCTACGATTTGTTCTGCCTGCCTACGGAGGACGGACGCGGCGAGTACGTCCCGCTTGTGGACCTTCTCACCCGGCGATGGAGCGTGTCCGGAAAGATCCTTATCGTCTATGAGCTCAACGGACCCATCCGTTTCGCCCGCGAAGCCGACCGCGAGAAGATCAAGAATGCGTGGTTGAGGTGGCGCACCGGGCTTGATGCGAACGAGATCGCCGTGGAACGCATGCTGTCCGCCGATAAGGCCATCCTGCAACACGACGCCGTTCGCGAGGCCTACGAGGCCAATCTCCGGAGCGCCATCGGCAATCCCACCGTTGCCCTCGAACTTCTCCGCCAGATGTGCTTGTGCTCGCGCACCGAACTGAGTGGCCGTCCTATCCTGGCTGAAGATCTGGTGGTCGTGATCGAGGCGGCCGACTTCGTCATCCCCGAGGGTGACATCGCCGGGCTCTCAGACGCGGACCGGCATCGCGTGAGCATCTGCCACGACTGGTTCTCCGACCCGGGGTTCACCTGCGCCCAAGACTCCGTCCTGCTCATCGCCGAATCGCGCAGCCTCCTTAACCATCGCGTGGCGCGGCTTCCCCACATCCTTGAGGTCGAGGCGCCCGCGCCGGACGAAGCGACGCGCCGACACTTCATCACGTGGTTCAACCAGGGACTCGAAAAGGGCGAGAAGCTCAAGCTCTGGGGGTCACAACAAGAACTGGCCCGGTTCACTGCCGGCCTGACAGTGCAGGCTCTGGCGCAGTTGCTCAAGGGCGCCATCCACCAGCGCGAGAAACTGACCCAGGAACAGGTCGTCACGAAAGTCGAGACTTTCATCAAAAGTCAGCTGGGTGATGACATCGTGGAGTTCAAGAAACCGGGCCATCGCCTGAAAGACGTGGTCGGGTTCACGGGCCTAAAGGCATTTCTGACAAAGGAACTGATTCCGCGGTTCCAGTCGTCCGGACCGGACGCCCTCCCGGGCGCGGCCGTGGCGGGACCCATCGGAGGCGGCAAGACGTTCATCTTCGAAGCTGTGGCCGCCGAGCTGGACATGGTCGTTCTGGTGCTCAAGAACATCCGCAGCCAATGGTTCGGCCAGACCGACGTGGTTTTTGAACGATTGCGGCGCGTGCTCGACGCGCTCGCCAAGGTCCTCATCTTCGTCGACGAAGCGGACACGCAGTTCGGTGGCGTGGGCCCCGAAACCCACGCGACTGAACGCCGGTTGACCGGCAAGATCCAGGCCCTGATGTCGGACCCTGAATCGAGAGGGAAGGTCATTTGGCTTCTCATGACCGCCCGCATACATCTCCTGTCACCCGACATTCGCCGTCCGGGCCGGGTTGGCGACCTCATCATCCCTGTGCTGGACCCCGAGGGGGATGATCGCGACGCTTTCCTGGGCTGGGTGTTGGGGCCCGTCTTGGAGGGAAGACCCGGCGAACAGGACCTGGCGGCCTTGCGGGAGGCGACCGAAGGCTACTCCGCCGCCAGCTACGCCTCGCTCCGCTCGGAACTCAGGGCAAAATCCGCGGCACTCGGCGTCCGTCTCACTGTGGACCAGATTGTCGAAACCGTGAGCGATCTCATTCCGCCCGCCATTGGCGAGACACGTCGCTATCAGACCTTGCAAGCCTTGGTCAACTGCACACGGCGCAGCCTGCTTCCCGACCCCGCCGTCAGCGAAGACCAACGCAGATCCTGGTCCGCCGAGATCCGGTCGCTCGAAGCCCGCGGCATACGGTAACGCTGTGGCGCGGTTCTCCGACGGCCTCCCGCCCATTCCGTCATTCTGAGCAAACGCGAAGAATCTCGTTCCACAGGCAAATGCATCCACACGCACCAGCCGTCCCATTCCTCGTGTGCCACGTTCAAGCGAAGCTTGAGGGTGTCCGGATTCGCCCTGGCCACGTGCCCTATGCGGCGGGGTAAATCCGATGTGCGCACGCACCCGGACCTGGAGTGCAAGATGCTTCGCGGATGCTCAGATAAGACAACCGGATAGGGCAGCCCCGCCACACAGGCGCCGAGCCGCCCCTACCGGGAGGCCTTGGTGAGTTCGCGGGGAAGCTTGAAATGGACGCTCTCGGCCATGGTTTCCCGCTCTTCAAGATCGCAGGGTCCACGGCTTCGGAGATAGTCGATGACACCCAGGACCAAGGATTCCGGGGCAGACGCGCCGGCGGTGAGGAGAACCGTGTCGACCCCTTCGAGCCACCCCTCCTCGATCATGCCCGCGTCGCTGATGAGATAGGCGGGCTTGCCCACAGCGTGGCAGATCTCGGCGAGGCGGTTCGAATTGGCGCTCTCCCGGTCGCCCACGACAAGGACCAGATCGGCTTCGGGTGACAATTCGTTCACGGCGGCCTGCCGATTCTGCGTGGCGTAACAGATGTCGCCCTTCTTCGGTCCTTCAATGGCGGGGAACCGGCGCCGGAGTGCTTCGACAATCCGTTTGGAATCGTCCACACTCAGAGTCGTCTGGGTGATGTAGGAGAGCTTCGACTCGTCCGGCACCTGGAGTGCCGCCACCTCTTCCTCTGTAATGACCAAGCGGATGTTGCTCGGCGCCCAGCCCATGGTGCCGACGACCTCGTCGTGGCCCTCTTCACCGATAAGGATGATCGTGTGGTCCTTGGCTGCGAAACGCCGGGCTTCGTTGTGGACCTTCTCGACGAGCGGGCATGTGGCGTCAATGACAAGCAGGTTGAGCCGTTCGGCATGATCCAAGCGCGCGGGCCCGACCCCATGGGCACTGAACAGCAAGTGCGCGCCTTCGGGAACGTCATCAAGATCCTTCACGAAGACAGCGCCCTTCTCGCGAAGGCCGTTGACGACCGCCGCGTTGTGGACAATGTCGTTCAGCACATACACGGGCGCGCCGAACTGTGCCAACGCTTCTTCGACGCATTTGATCGCCCGCTCAACGCCGGCACAGAAGCCGCGGGGCTTGGCGAGAATGATCTTCATGGGTATCGGCTCCCTTTGCAGGCGCACATGTTCGCACACCTTCGGTTACGCGCAGGGGTCAACACCGACCCCGGCAGGCCTATTCCGAGGCCAATTCAGAACTCCATGTCCAGCTCGACCGGCTTTCCGCTCTCTTTGGCCCTGCGCGCCAGATCGTGCGCTTCGAGGTACTGTTGCGCAACGACTTCCCACGAGACGACCTCGTCGAGATAGCGTTTGAGGTTCCAACCAAGTGTCAAGCGAAGGTCGCGGTTGCAGGCCAGTTCGACGACGTGTTTGCGCAGGCCCTCCTTCGTGGTGAAGAGAAGCCCGCCTTCGCATTCCAAGGTCTGCGCGGTCAATCCCTCCATGGGCGCCGTGGTGACGTAGGGCTTGTTGAGCGCAATGATGCGCGCAAGGGTCCCGGACTGCGTCTCGTCGACGGACGGCAGGATGATGAAGTCGCATACGGCCATCATCTTGTAGTACACGTCGCCGCGAGGAATGAACTCGAAGTAATGGGCAAGGCCCTTTTCTTCCATGCCCTGCACGGCGTCCTTCCACTGCTCGTAGTCGGCGCGGTGGTTGGGGTCGCGCATCGCGCCCGCGGCCAGGAGGTCCCAGTCCTCGCCGGTGCGGGCCTTGATCTCCGCGGCGATGTCCTCCCACATGGACGTGAGGATGTCCCACCGCTTGTTGGACTGAATCCAGCCGATGAGCCCCACGAGGTGTTGTGCGAGTCCGGGAACTCGGTTCAAGCCCAACTCTTCCCGAAGGCCGGGTACGTCGTGCATGCCCCAGCGCCGGTCGGACCGTGCGCCGTGCGGCACGACCATAACGTTTCGGGGTGTGGGCCAGTTGCGGCAGGCGAAGGTCCAGTCGAGGCGCCATTTCTGGTAGTGGCACTTCAGCAGGAGCACATCGCATCGCTGGGACACTTCGTACACGAAATTGGCTTCAAAATCCGTGAGCCGGCCGTGAACCGTGTGCGGTTCAACGACGACGGGGTACTCGGAAATGGCGTCGAGCAGGTCGAGGAATCCCGCGTTCCCGTCCCCCTGCCCGCGCTCGTCCACGAATTCGTAAATCCCGTACTCATGTTCGATGTGGATGGCTGAAGGGTTGAGTTCGCGGATCTTGTCGGCCACGGGTTTCCACCAGCGCCGTTGCGACAGGTCTATCAGCGGATAGACGCCTTCCCCGTCCCCGTCCGTGTGGGAAATGACGAGCACGGGTTGACCGGGCACGGCTTTCTGAATGAACTCACGTGCTTCTTCGCAGAAGGTTCCGATTCCACACAAGCGGGGTGGATAGGAACTGATCATCACGATAGGCCTGTCAGCCATGATTGGACCACTCCTGTCGGTCGCACAGAAGCCTGCGAACCGCGTGCAGGCCAACCTTCAAATCCATTGTAAGCCTGTTTCCGCTTGGCATCAACGCCCAGCGCCTCAGAAAGGCTACTTCCGGGAGGTGTCATCCGTGTATGCTGGAATCTCGTTGGCCAAGGTGGGCAAACGGCCTCAGTAGACAATGACTGCCGTACTGGGGGTATTATCGCCTATCGATGATGGAGGGTCAAACCTGTGTACCGGAATCTGCCGCTCGAATCCGCCGACCGCAACCACTCGAGTCTACGCCTGCCATGGCGAATGCCATGCGTACTGTTGGCCCTTGTTCTCGTGAGCGCGTGCGATTCCCCGACCTCGTCCAAGCCGGAGAAGGATTCCGTCGATCCTGCCAACGAGCAACACTTCTCTCAGCTTTCCCGCGATGTTGCGGCCCTGCGCGACGAAGTAGCCCAGTTGGAAGCCAACCTGGCGGCTTCCAACGAAGACTCCCGCCGCGCATTGGAACGAGAGAACGAGGAACTCCGTCGCGAACTGACACGACTGTACGCCCTCCAGCTCGGGGGCACCTCGCCACAAGCCCCGCGTTTGGTTCCGAGACCCGGCGCGGACGTCCTGGGTCTCCGAGACATGCTGGATCAGGCAGCCCAGGACCTTGGCGGCGAGGCGGCGGTTCCCGAGGAAGTGCCCCAAGCGGACGAAGAGGACAGCGGTCTGGTGACGGTCGTGAAGGAATGGGGCCGCACGCCGGAGCAGGCGAGTGACTTGGGCGCGGACGTGCCTTCACTGAAGGGCATGATATGCGTCGTGCCGCCGGGGCTCACCGAGGCTATGTTGACGGCTGTTGCCGGACAACTCCGCGTCGATTGTGACGCCTTCGACAACATCAACATCGTCGTCTTCGACGATCCAGATGCCGCCCGCGCCTACGCGGAATCCAACCAGGATTCCACCGCGCATCGGGTCCTGCGCATCTCACGCGAACGGGCGTCCGGCCACGACGAGATAGCGCGAGTTCAGGGCGACCGGGTGACCGCGATACCCCGCACCCCCTAGACGGTCACGCCTGTTCGAGGACGTGGACGGCGGGCAAGTGCCGGTACTCTTCCTCGTAGTCGAGGCCGTATCCCACGACGAATCGGTCTTCAATGGTGAAACCGGCGTGGTCCGCCGTCATCGGGACCACGCGCCGCGAAGGTTTGTCCAGCAACACGCACAGACCGAGCCGCGCGGGTTTCTGCGCACGCAGATGGTCCATGATGGCGGACGTGGTGCGGCCGGTGTCGAGAATGTCCTCGACGAGCACGACGTGCTTTCCCGTGACGGGTTCGTCCATGAGATCGGTGATGTCTACGTGCCCCGTGCTCTCCGTGCCGACATAGCTGCGCGCCCGCACAAACTCCAGCGTGATCGAGCCGGGCATGGCGCGGGCCAGATCGCTGGCGAACACGATGGCGCCTTTCAACACGACGACGAACACGACCGGGCTCTTGCCATGCGCGGCACTGAGTTCGCGAGCCAGTTCGCTGATACGGGCCCGGATAACGTCGGCCGCGATGAGGGGCGTATCGCTAATCCGCATTCAAGACCTCCACTTCCAGGACGCGTTGCGTAGCGGAGGTGACCGCCACGGATTCGTCGACCGCCAGCCCGATCACCCATGCGATACCGTTCGGCCCTGTCAGCAGCCTCTGGGACTCCCGTTCGCCCGCGGGCATGCCTAGGTCGATGAAGTAATCCTTGAGCTTCTTGGACCCGCCGAGACCAAGCGGACTGAACCGGTCACCATCCCTGCGCAGGCGGACGGCCAACGGTTCACCCAGCCGGTCCGCGTCGAACACCTGTCGCGCGGGCGAACAGTACTCGGCCAGAGGTTGCGCCGGCGGCGCATCCAAGAGCCGCACGCGGAACACTTGGTCACGAACCAGCGTCTTGCCGGGCACGTTCAGCACAACCGGAGACACGTCGCGCTCCGTGATTCCGGAAACCACCTCCGTCACATCGCGGCTGTTTCGCAGAAGCACGCCGCCCAAGTCAAAGGAACGGCCGGCCGCACCGGACACGATGAACGCCACCGCCCCCGTCACGAGATCGAATCCGCAATCCACGCCGCGACTCCATGCGAGCATCAGCACCGCCCGGCGCTGAAGGGCCGGGTGCCCGGTCGCGAACCGCGCGCGATCCACAACCCGCTCGTCGTTCATGCATTCAGTGAAGAACGCCTCGGTATGGGCGGCAAGGAAGTCGTTCTCAACACGCTGCACATCGGCCAGCCGCGTAAGTGCCTCGGCAATACCGGAATTGTACTCCCGGCGAAGCTGGGGCAGCAGATCGTGGCGGATGCGGTTTCTCACGTGGTCGCGGTCCATATTCGTGCGGTCTTCGCATGATTGGATGTGGTTCTCATCCAGGTGGCGTTCGATGGCGCCACGGGTGCAGTGAAGCAACGGCCGCACAATCCGTACGCCGGACTCTTCGCGTTGAGGCGGAATACCAGCCAGACCCTGGGGTGACGTACCACGAAGCACGCGCATGAGGACCGTCTCAGCCTGGTCGTCGGCGTGGTGGCCTGTGGCCAGCACCAAGCAGCCGAGGTTGGTGGCGGTGGTGAGTAGGTACTCGTACCGCCGCATCCGCGCATGTTCCTCAAAGGATCGGGAGGACGCCGCGGCTTCCTCTTCGACGGGGGCGCTGCCCATGTGGCACACGATCCCGTGCCTCTCGCAGAACGCCGCCACAAACGCCGCGTCCTCGCGACTCTCCCCGTCGCGCGTCTGATGGTCGAAATGCGCCACCTCGACGGAATGGCCCAGAACCTGGAGCACATGGAGCAGGCACACGGAGTCCGGCCCGCCGGATACGGCCACGAGGACCTTCTCGTCGGGCTGGATGAGGGCGTGGGCATCGATGGTCCGGCGGGCAGCCTCAATGAGGTCGTCCTGGGCCGATGCGCTGCTGTTGCGTGTTGCGTTCACGCCCTAGACGATAGGCGACTGACGGAGGCAATTCAACGGGAGGTTGTGGCCACGCTCAGTAGACGTTCTCGTAGGCGTCGGGGGCAAGGGCCCATTCGGCCCCGTAGGTGTGGAGACGCTTCACTTCGCGCCCTTCGGAATCGACCACGGGCTGTCCTGCGTGAACCCAGGACAACAGACTGCCAGCCAGGTTGCGGGCGTCGAGACCCTTTTCGACCAAGGTTTCGACATATTCGCCGGATCGGTAGCCGATGGTGCAGTAGGCTACCACCGTGCGCCCCTCGGCGAACTGGGGGTTCCGCTCGAATTCGGTCTTAGTAACCGCGCCGGGGATGACGGACACCGCCATCTCGCGGGGTTCCCGCACGTCAACGAGAAGGAAATCGGTTTTCTCGAGCGCCTTCACCAGTTCGGCCACAGTAATCTCGGGCGCGTCTGGGAACTTGCGTTTGTACCCGTCGTACATGCTGTTGACGAGGTCTCGCTTGGCGGAGTCGGTCATTGCCTCGTAGTCCGAGGTTCCGGCGGCGCATCCCACCAACCCAAGCAGGCAGGCCGTGAGTGTCCATGTCGCGACACGCCTCATGCCTTGGCCTCCCTTCTGCCCTGTCTACGAAGTAGCACGCAACGACGCGGTCTTGTTCTCGCCAGCGCAGCCTATCGCATCGAGCGTAAGCCGGGGCGCGCTATCGCAATGATCATCCGCCGAACTAGTGCCCACGCGATTCGGCAGGCCCGCCTTTGTCACTCGGACCCTTGCCGTGGGTGGCGAAGTACAGAACCGCTCCGACGATCACCGCGCCGGATACGACCACGAGTCCAACGGGTTTCTGTGCGAGGGCATAGGTTACGCAACTGTAGAGCATGAACGCGGCACACGCGCAGAAGATGCACGGCGTGAACGGGTAGCCTGGCAATCTGAACAGGCGCGCCCGTTTCGAGTCGATGCGCCTCAGCACGAAGAGTGAGATCCCTGTGGCCAGGAAGAAGGCCCACACCACGGGGGCCGTGTACAAGATGGTGTCAATGAACGACCCGGCCACGAGAATGATGCCGGTGCTGAGAATGCCCTGCACGATCAATGCCCAGACAGGTGCGCCGCGCCGCTCGTTCCACTTGCCCATGCGGCGGAAGACCGGATGATCCACGCCCATGGCGTAAGAAATGCGCGCACCCGTGAACACCAGTCCGTTGACGGCGCCCAACGCGGAAACGCATATCAGCACGCTCACGGCCCTGGTTGCGAAGTGCGGAAGCACCGGGGCAACCGTGTCGACGGCCACCGCGGACGAGGCGGCCATGCCTCCCGCGCCCAGCGCCGACAGGTAGGCGCCGTTCACGAGCAGGTAGAGCACCGTGACCGTGACAGTGCCGAGCACAAGGGCCCTCGCGATATTCTTTTCGGGACGCTTCACCTCGGCCGAGACATAGGCCATTTCGTTCCACCCGCCGAAGGTGAACATAACTAGGATCAAGGCAAGCTTGACGCCGCCCAACGACATTGCTCCCGCCTCGCCGGAAGCCGCGTGCCCACCTGGAGCCAACAGTCCCGCCGCTACGATGAGCAACAGACCGATTGCCTTCGCCACGGTCAGCAGATTCTGCGTCCACTTCCCTTCACGCACCCCGATGACGTTGATCGTGGTAAGGACCACCACGGCCGCGACCGCGTAGATCACATCGACTCGCGGGAAGGGTGCATACAGCGTTTGCGCGTACCGCGCAAAGATAAAGGCCATCAGCGCAATGTCCCCCGGACGGATGATGGCCAACTGGGACCAGCCGAACAGGTAACCTGCCCAAGAGCCATAGGCCCGGTTGAGGTAGGCGTAGTCGCCGCCTTCATGGGGATATGCCGTGGCAAGTTCGGCGTAACATAGCGCCCCCGCGAGGGCCATCAATCCGCCCACCAGCCAGATGCCCATAATGCCGGCGGAAGCGCCCATGGAACCGGCGACCACGGGTGCGGTTTCGAAGATCCCCGCACCAACGATGATGCCCACGATGATGCAGGTCGAATCGAATAGCGATAGAGCGCGTTTGGGCTGCATACTACGGCATCCTCATGATCGTTTGGATTCCAAAGGTCTGCGCCTGGCCGGTCGAAACGTTCATCGAACCCCGGCACACCGATTATCAGGATTCTGCCTGTTCGTCCGGGGCCTCATCAGCGCCCGGCGCCGCCTTTTCGGGCG
>JAAEQP010001765.1 GCA_024231375.1 bacterium
GCCAGCCATTTCCAGACCATCCGCATGCTGGAGATGGGCATCAATCCCCTCTGCATCACGTCCTCCACGTGCAAGCTGTCCGACATCGGTCGCAAGAACATCGAGAACATCAAGAAGCTCGGCGCCGACTACATCGAGGTCACGACCAACTACCAGGTGCGCCGCAAGATCAACCGGCTTGCGTTGACGGAAGTGGGCGACATCTCGTGGCCCGAACATGTGACCATCTTCACCGTCCCCGTGCGCATCGCCGTGCAACTCAACGTGCCCCTCATCATCTGGGGCGAGAACTCGCAGAACGAGTACGGCGGCCCGGCGGGCGCGGCCGAGAACAACGTGCTCACGCGCCGGTGGCTCGAAGAGTTCGGCGGACTCCTCGGTCTGCGCGTCTCCGACCTCGTCGGCCAACAGGGCATCCAACAGCGCGACCTCATTCAGTACACCTACCCGACGGATGAGGACCTGGCGCGCGTGGGCGTGACCGGCCTGTTCCTCGGCTACTACCTGCCGTGGGACGGCTTCAAGAGCGCCCTCCTCGCCCAGGCCCATGGATTCACCACCTACCCGAAATGCGTCGAAGGCTCCGTCGTCAACTACGAGAACCTCGACAACTGCCACACGGGCATCCACGACTACTTCAAGTTTCTCAAGTACGCCTTCGGACGCGCCACCGACCTCGCCTGCCTCCACCTCCGCCGCGGCCGCATCTCGCGCGCCGACGCCCTCGAAATGGTCAAGCGCCACGACGGCAAGTTCCCGTGGGAATACCTCGGGTGTTCGCTCGAAGAAATCCTCGAAGAGATGGATATGTCCGTCGATGACTTCATCAAGGTCTGTGACCGGTTCACGAACAAGAAGCTGTTCGTGTGCGACGCCCGCGGCAGCCTCGTCAAAGACCGCCACGGCAACCTCACCAAGGTCAACGGCGACAATGTCGCCAGCGACAACGAGTCTGCAAGCTAGCGCCGGATACCCGACGATGGTAGTCAAACCACGGGTGCCACCCTCAAGCGCGCGCCGTCTTCGGGCGTGCTTGGGGGTGTACGCTACGGGCAAGTCGGCGCAAACCGCACTCCCACGCGGGCTTGGAACGAGACCCGCTTGAGGGTGGCATCCGTGTCATCGACAGGACAGCCTAGAGGACGAGAGAACCGGACTGCATGAGCACTGTCGCCATCATCGATTACGGCATGGGCAACCTGGATTCCGTGGCCCGGGCCGTTGAGGTTTGTGGCGGCACGCCGGTCGTCACCTGCGACGAAGCCGACATCAAAACCGCCAGCGCCGCCATCCTCCCTGGCGTGGGCGCGTTTCCCGATGGCATGAAGGAACTCAAAGCGCGCTTTCTTGACACCATCCTCCGCGAACACGTGGTCGATGCCCAGATCCCCCTTCTCGGCATCTGTCTTGGCATGCAACTCCTTGCATCAAAAGGCGTTGAGGGCGCAGAAACCCCCGGTCTCGGCTTCATCCCCGGGGAAGTCCGCCGCCTCGAACCCGAAGGCCCCGACACCCGCATCCCCCACGTCGGCTGGAACGAGGTGCATCCCGTCTCTTCCTGTGATCC
>JAAEQP010001766.1 GCA_024231375.1 bacterium
CTTGCCCTTCGGACTGGCCGCACCACGACGCGCGTGGTATCCTTTCCCTTCGACCTGACACGAGAAGGAGGACCTCCATGGCTCTGTTTTGCGCGTTATGCCTCACTACGCTGCGAGCGGCTCCCGACGACGCCGACTCGGGCACGCTCGCAATGTCGCGACCCCTCGCTGTTCGCGCCGTTACCGCAGACCGCACCGAACTGCCCGCTTACGAGCGGGTCACCTTGACAGTCGATCTCACGGCCACCTACCGCAATCCCTATGACAGCGATCAGATTTGCGTTGACGCAACGGTGCAACCATCCGAAGGCGATGCCTGGCACGTCCCGGGCTTCCTCTATCAGGAATGCGCACGCACGCTTGTCGACAACGTGGAACACATCGAGGCATCCGGCACGCCTGGATGGCGCGTGCGACTTTCGTTCAAGAAACCGGGGCAATACAGCGTGACCGTGGTCGCCACAGACCAATCCGGGAGCGTCACGTCCGAACCGCTGTCCCTAACCGCGACAGCCGCCAACGCTCCCGGTATGGTCCGCCGCCACCCCAGAGACCACCGCTATCTCGTGACGGACCGAGGCGAAACGCTCTTTCTCAGCGGCGCGAACGTCTGCTGGGGCGACCGCCGCGGTACCTTCAGCTATGACGAGTGGCTCCCTCAATACGCCAAGGCCGGCTGCAACTTCTTCCGCGTTTGGCTCAGTCCTGGCTGGACCACGTTTGCGATGAATTCCGCCGACGCCGGATACGATGAGATTGACCTCGGCAGCGCGTGGCGACTGGACCATGTGTTGGAATCAGCCGAACAGCTTGACCTGCGCGTCCTGCTTTGTGTCGACAGCTTCAACATCTTGCGTTCGAACAAGCGGGGCTTCGGCCAATGGGAAGACTCGTACTACGTCAAGACAAACGGCGGGCCCCTGGACAATCCGCGTGAATACTTCACCGATACCAAGATGCTGAAGGCCTACCGCGACCGGCTTCGCTATCTCGTTGCCCGTTACGGCTACAGCCCGAACGTCTTCGCATGGGAATTCTGGAACGAGGTCGACATCATCGACGACTACGATAGCGATGCGGTCACCGCCTGGCACCGCGACATGGCGCGCTACCTCCGTTCTGTCGATCCGTGGAACCATCTCATCGGCACGAGCCACGCCGGGCCCGCCGGCGATCCCCAACTCGACGTCATCCCTGAGCTGGACTTCGTGCAGACCCATCATTACAGTGCAACCGACATGGCCCGCGACCTCCACAACGACCGCTTGCTGAAAGCCGCCGCTCAGGACCGCCCCCACTTCCACGGTGAGTTCGGCATTTGCCACGACGGCCAACGAACCGCTGAAATGGACCCCCAAGCCGTCCATTTCCGCAACGCCCTCTACGCAAGCGCCGGACAGCTCCAAGCCGGCACGCCCATGACCTGGTGGTGGGACACCTACGTGCATCCCTATGACCTCTACACGGTGCTTGGCGCCTTCAACCGATGGATCGAAGGGTACGATTTCGTCGCACAGGAGTCGCAACCCGTGCGGGCGACCATCCTGCTACCCGAAGGCCGTCTCCCGCGCGCGCCCGACGACGACATCCTCCAACCCGAGAAGGCCTCCTGGCATCCCGCTCCCTTCAACCGGCCCGTGACCGTTCGCATCGACCGGTACGGGGACGTGGCAAACGAACTCCCCCTATCCCGCGTCATGCATGGCCTTCGCAATCACGCCGAGTTGCACAACCCGGTGACCTTCGAGCTGGACGCCCCGTGCGATACCACCTTCGGCGTCATTGTCGAAGGCGTCTCCGGCCACGGCGGCGCCAAGCTGGAAATCTCACTGGACGATGCCATCGTTCGTGAAGAGGATTTCGCGGATACGGACAACAAGACCGACACCCTTACGAAGTACGATGGCGTCTACGACATCCCCCTCCCGGCCGGCCGCCACA
>JAAEQP010001767.1 GCA_024231375.1 bacterium
GACGCTGCTCGCCGTTGGCTGCGCGATGGGGGGCTCAGGACCGAGCGATGAAGAACTGGTTCAAGATCTGGTCAACCGGTACCTGGCCGCCATGAAGGCCGCCGATCTCGATGCTGCGTTCGAACTGTACTTCGACGACTACGAAGGCACGTTCGGCGACAAAGAAGACGCGAAGACCTTCCTGGAAAACGCCAAAGGCCAGGGCTACCTTGACAGCGTCGAATTCGACGTGTCCGAGTTGGCGATCACCATCGACGGCGCGTCGGCACACGTCGCCGGAATTGTCTCCATGACCGACATGGCGACCGCGGATGTCGAATTGGAGTTGGCAAAACGCGGCGGCGCCTGGGGCATTACCGGCTCCCAGGTTGACTACTAGGATTCGCTGAGACCGCGGGGGGATTGATCGACGCGAGTGGCAATCCCCGAAGTTCTGGCCCCCTCTCTTCTCACATCCAAGGGATGACGTGCCCCTTCGCATTCACTCCAAGGCGACGGCCAACTTCTCCAGAGCCGCACGGTAGGCCGCGCCATGGTCCTTCACGCCGGGCGGCGCCATCTCCGCGAGCGGCTTGGCGTAGAACCGGTCCGTGATCTTCTGCATCGCCAAGGGTTGGGCGGGCTTCACCGGACTCTTGGTATCACCGCCAGCCACACGCTCGTCGATCCACTGCGTGTAGAGCGCCAACTGGGGCAGGTAGTAGTGGTCGAACAATTCGTAGATGTAGGACCGGCAGTAGCTATTCTCTGCGTTGCCCTTGAGGGTCTGCTCGAAGCAAGGGTTGACGGGATGCGTTGCCGCGAGTTTGGCCATGGACGCGTTGAGCGAGTAGTCCTCATGCAACGCGAGGACATCGCGCAACGCAGTCAAAACAGCCGTACACCGCTCGCCCGCTGCGGTTACCGTGGCGGCATCGGCTTCACCTCGCACCCACTGGCCCTGAGCAATCACGTATTGATAGAGGGCATAGCTGAATGCACGCCCTGTCATAGTCCGCGCCAGGTCGATTGCGTCCCGGTCCACAAAGGGGTTGCCCGTGCCGTACGGAAGTTCAGCGAGCGCCCGGCAGAGGACCGGGAGTTCGTCCATATGCGGACTGAGCTTGGTACAAAGGGTTGTCAATCCCGCCACGCGTTTGGACGTGACTTCGCGATGGGCGAGGCTCGCAAGACGACGGAATTCAGCTGGCAGCTTGCGATGGAGTCTGATGAGGGGCATGGCGCTCTGCCACACCTCGGTCATTGCATCGGCCTGCGTTTGGTAGCGATCGCGGCAAAGCGCGGGTAGCAGCGCCTCAGGCGTCAACGTGTCGGGTTGCCACGCGTTTTTCGTGAAGAACTCAAGCATGAGGATGTCGCTGTGGGACGTTTCCGGCCAGTACACGAATCCCTTGCACATCGGGTCGACCGCGGCAATAGGCAAGCGCTCGCGGATGATGTCGTAGTTGCCACGTAGGTCGTTTTCCCATTCGTAGGCGTGGAGAAGGCCGAAGAACCAGGGAAACGTACCGACTAAACCCCAATCTTTGAAACTCTTGCCCGGCAAGTCCGAGGTGTAGTCGAAGATGAAGGTGTTCTGGGGGTTGAGCATCTTGAGCAGCTTCGACACCTCTCCCCCGCTCCAGCCCGGATAGTAGAAATCCCACGACCCGATCAGCATAGGCGCTTGGGGGTAGTGCTCGCGGAGCTTCCCGATGATCCGCCGATAGGCGTAGAGTTTCATTTCGAGATTCTCGCCCCGGTCGGCATAGGCATTCCGTTCGGCCAGTCCGATGGTATGGAACATCTCAGGCCGGCCGTACGCGTCGATGTGGGCCTGCGTGAGCTTCCAGTAGTTGTCGAGATTGGCATCGTCCCGGATGTCCCAAACCAACCCCGTCTCTTCCGAGTACCCTCTTGTTGTCTGGGGCGTGAAGCCCGGCTTGACCGCCTCGAGAAACGCCTTAGGCGTGCGGCTGTACCAATGGGTCATGGTGCCCGTGTCTTCGGGATGAATCAGTCCCCGGTCGCGGGCGTATTGCAGGACGTGCTTGCGGAGTTCGCCCCGGTAGCGCAACGGCCAGGCCGTGGTGCGGTCGTTGTAAGATCGGGCGATCGCCTCTGGCAACGGCGCGTCATCGGGGGGATAGGGCACGATGTCCGGGAAGGCCCTCTGAAACACGTCGTCCATGCCGACGCGCAGCATGAACAGGTTCAGGCGCTTCTTGAGTATCCAATCAATCTCGCGCTCCCATTGCGCGGCCCCCCAGTGCTCGGCCTGGAACCGGTCCAGACTGCGGTGGGCGAAGTAGCGGATGCCTCGGTAGGCAAAGCGGGGAGACTCGGTTACGTCGAGTCCGTCCATGTCGATTTCCGCCTGCTTCGGGACAATGTCGCCATCCCAGAAGTAACGGCACCCCGCCTGCCGCTCGAAGAAATCGTAGACCGCGTACAACGTGGCGCGTCCGCTGCCGCCTGCCAGGAACAGAAAACGCTGACCGTCTTTCTCGGCGGACGTGATGCGGTAAGCGTCCGAGTCGACGCCAATGTCCAGCGGCGTGATGATCTTCCGCTCCACGGCATCGCGGCAGAAGCGGTTGACGCTTCCGGACCCAATCACCACGAGGCTTGAGGCATCCGGCTCGGCGATGATGGGCATTCGAACGTTGGTTACCGCTTCGTAGTACTTCTGGAACTCTTGGGCGGCCACCCCATACGCTCGCGGTGCGGAAGCGGGCTGGAGGACCTTCCATTCGGCAGCCTGCGCCGCGCACGCGACCGCCCACCCGCACATCAATCCCAACACGGCTGTCCGAACGATTCGCATGGTTCTCTCCCCCGGGTCGTGTGGCATATGGGACGGTCCACCACTGCTCGGATGTGAGCGTCCCCAAACGAGTAGCAGAATAGAGGGCGCCTGAGTTGAGGTCAATTCCTGGGAAATGAGCAAGCGCGGGAAGAACACGGCGCCAGTCAGTGGGCTGCGGTGCCTACTCCTGAGGGAGCATCTTCTCCCGATACTCGCCAAAGATGTCCCTCACGCGGCTGTCGGCGGTCAATTCCCACAATGAGGTGTCCATCTGACGCAGTGCCAACGTTGAGGCGATCCAGGGTTGGGTCCACCCGCTCTCGGTACACCAAGGCCCCCACTCCCAATCCGCGTTGCTTGCCCAATACTCCCATCGCTCGAAGTTGAAGGCACGGTACCACGCGCCGTCAAGTTCGGGATGGGCCTCGGAACGAATCTGGATGCGGCAGAGGAACGAGGCGAGTGTGTCCTCAAGCTCTTTGTAGAAAGGCTCACCGGTAGCCGCCGCGGCTTCATGCAGCCCGATGAGGGCGAAGTTGCAGGTGTAGAGCAGATCGGCGACGGGGTCCCCGTTCTCCTGAATGAGGCTGGTTTCACGGGTGCCGTATTCGGCATTGGAGGCCGTGCCCTGCCCGTCATCGCCGATGGTCTCGCGGATGGCGCCGGATTCGTCCTGAAGTTCTGCCAAGTCTTCAGCAACAGTGTGCAGCCACTCGCGATGCTGAGGTCTATCGTCGACACGCACGAGCCATGCGAGAGGCAGCAGTGCGCGTGCGCGTTCAATGGCGCCGCTTCGGTTGCACCAGTACCAGTTGTCGGGGTACGCATCCATGAGAGCATGCACCCCATCGCGCGAGCGATCCAGAAAGGGATCGAACCCGGTCTTGTCGTAGGCCCACAGGAAGCATGTCCACAGCCAACTCTCGTAATGGGGCGAGTACTTGTGAAGATCGCCGTTCCAGTACGACTGCCACCCGCGCGCTTGTAGTTTCTCGTCGACGACGCATTCTTCGCGGAACCCCTCAGCACCGGTGGTACGCAGATTGGCGAGCAGACACCGAACAAGGGGGGCATCCCATTTCGACTCATCGAGGAGGACGGACGTTGCCATCACGCCAAGCATGGCGCGCGCGTTGTCATCGCCCCAGAAGTTGTTGGGATGGTCGAGGGCCCAACCGACCAGTCCGTAGGATGGGCTGCGCGGACCCCGCTTCGATCCTTCGGTCAGCGGGGATTCGAAGAGGGCGTAGTCGAGAAGAGTGGTGGCGGTTTCAGCGCTTGTGGGGCGCTCGTTGAACGCACTATCGAATGCCAGCGCCATGGCGACCTCGCTCATACAATCGTTTCGAACCGCGTAGCGCATGGGCTGGCTTCCGTCGAACCGAATGGTCGAACTGAACCCCTCCAGAAGCCCCAGGGACCCATCGCCTACGGGCCAGTCCGCCGCGGGCAGCTCACGCACGGTGTTGTAGGTCAACGACAGGTCAAGGGCGTCCTTGGGCCAGTCGGGATGGCGTAGGATGCGGCTGTTGACGAACCATTGCGCGCACCTGCGCAGGGCTTCGGCCTCCGCGTTCTCAGGCAATGGCTCGTTGCGTGTGTAGGAGGGCCGGACCGCGGGTGTCCAATGGAGTTCGGGGTCCTCGGCCCCAGGCTGAACCCATTCGAGAATCCTCTTCCATATGACTGCCCATGCGTCTTCAGGCATATAGCGACCGGTGACGAAATGGCTCAGCTTGGTGGTGGCCACCAGCACGTTTCCGTTGGGGTGCTCAAAAAGGAGAGGCGCCGTCTCGGTGTCGTCCAGGCCGAACACGGCGGTATCGACACCGGCGACCCGTGCCAGAAGGAGATGCGGACGCCCAGCGTCCACCGGAACGTACCGGCATCCGTTGATCATCACAATCCGCATGGGGCAGAGCGGATCGCCAAACAGGTCCGAGGCAACCACGCCTCTCTCCAGCGTGGCGTCGCGGGGCGGGTCGCACGCGATACCTGGGATGTATGCAGGGAACTCGATGTAGAGCCGAAGCCCCTTAGTCGCGGCCTTGTCGAACAGCGCCTGGTCCATAGACGTCGTCTCGCGGGGGTAGCCATCCGCGAGAATCAGAACGCCTGCACCCTCCTCCGCTTGCTCGATGGCGTCGGTGGCGCTGCTGAATCGTGGCGGATTCAGTCCGGCCTCGCAAAGGAGCCGGTAGAGATCGTTCCTTTCCTCACAGGAGAACACAAGGTTCCCACCCGCTTCTTGTGGCCCTTGCGCTGCCAGACCGGCAAGGATGAGCACCTGGGTAAGGCATGAGCCCAACACCATTCAACACCCTCCCATTCGACCGGGATCCATCGCATGCACCCGTCGGCGGAAGACACACTGTCCCGGGAACTACGCAGAGAACGAACGCTAGTCACTCATCGACGAGCACGTCCCGTCATCCCCCTCGACACAGAAATCATCTGGGGCTCCGTCCGTGCAGTGGTAGTTGACGCACTTCCGGCCGTTCTTGAGTTCAAAGATGCTAACGGTGTTGCCCGGACGCTTCGAGGAAAGGATGCCCTTCTTCTTTGCGACACGGATGGCGGTGCGTTCATCCCGGGGCATTTCCCGCTTCGGCTTCGCGTAGAGCTCCCTGAGGCTGTACTTGCCCAGGATGTCAATATGATCCTGCATGATTCTTCTGTTGACGGGGTCTGCCCCTGGGTTCGCGAGAATCCTGAGGAACGGCATGCACACGCTGCACGCGCCCCCCACGCTGGTCTGCGTATCATTCGCCACAATCGTCCCGATCCGGTCGAAACGTTGGACGACCTCGTCAGTCGTCAGCAGTATCTCTCGCGTGTAGAGATGCCTCATCTGAACGTTCTCGTACTGCGGACCCTCAAAGAACCGCTTCAATCCGTCAAGCTCTGCCTCCACCCCTTGCCGTGCCGAAGGGTTCAGCACGTCGTCAGGCAGCAGACGGATCTGCTTCTTGAACTCCTCCATTACCGCGCTCACAGCAGTCGTATACATGTGCTCGTACTTCCCGAAATCCAACAGGTGACACATGAAATTGACTTCCCAGTACGCGCGCTTCAGCTCGTCGTTGTTCGGCGCGGGCCACTTGGTGCTGACATCGTTGGGCCAACCCATCGCGTTCACTCTACGCGGTTTGCCCTCTCCCAATCCTGCCGACGGCGGATGCTCTGCGGCTTGACGGCCGTTAACAACGCCCCCATCTGTATGCGAGTGCTCTGGGACTTGCCCCGGCTTACCCATCCGGTCGCCGGGTCGTCTCGCGCCACCCCCAGTAGTACCACCGGCTCCGTGGCCCGAGTCCTTCAACAGGAAAAAGTCGGCGCCACCAATGCCATCCGCGCGGTTCGTGGACCCAAACCTCATGATGCACTTCCTCCTCTTCGTCGTCATCTTTCGGCGGCACCAGGCACAGTACAACTGCTAATCATTCATCGTTGAGCAGAAACCATCGCCCCTTCCGCACAGGGGATCTTGTCTTGGGTGCCAGTGCCCATGTAGTTGACGCATTCCATTCCGTTGTCAGACTCTATGTTCTTTGAACCCTTTTGCCTCCCCCCGTTGGGAAGACAGAATCCCAGCTCGCTTGGCACTTCCTATCGCCTCAAGCAAGTGTGGGTGCGAAGACAGTTCCTTCTTCGAGGCCGCGAAGAGCCCCCGAAGGTTGAAGTGAGGGCCCAGGACGCCGACGTGGTGATTCATCGTGTCCTTACCAACGGGGTCGGTCGAGGGATCCTCGAGGAACTTCAGGAAAGGAAAACAAACGTCACACGCAACCCCGAGATTGGCCTCTGTGTCGGCCCGCACGATATCCCTCATCCTTCCGAAGAGATCGGCGACAGCGCTACCGTTCAACTGCAACTCGCGCGTATAGAGGTGCCTCATCTTCACGTTCGCATACTGCTTGGACGAGAAGATCTCCCGCAGGGCATTCAACATTGACACCACATCGGCCTTCGCGTCGCAACTGAGCCCCTCTTCATCGGCAGTATCAACCTTGGGAATGAACCGCCCCATCGCTTCATGAACTGGAGCCACGTACATCTGTTGATAGTTCTCATATGCGTCCAACAAGTGGCACATGAAGTTGACTTCCCAGTACGCGCGTCTGAGGTCGTCCGTGTTCGCCTCAGGCCATTTCTCCGCAACGTCTTTGTCCCAACTCACTGGCGTCTCCTCCCGCGGCTTGGCCTGCCCCGATTGCCTCCGGGAAGGCCGTTTTGGACATCCTCCACTCACTCAACCCCTATTTGTATGCGAATGCTCTGGAATTCGCCCCGGTCGACCAACACGTCGAGGGCAATAGGTCCTGGCTCCTCGACGGCCACGACGGCCTTGGCGACGAATTCCTGAACTTGACTAAAGCTGCGCACGTCGACGTCGTTCACCGAGAGTATCCGGTCCCCTTCCGCCAGCCCCAACTGGGCCAGAACCTGGGCAGCTTGAGGAGGCCCCCCGGACGGCAGCCAGAATCCGTTCAAGGCCAGGCGCTCCTCTGGGGGCTCGCCGATTCGAACATTGTTGTCGTAGTTGATGCCGATCAGACTGTCCTTGCCCATTTCAGTCATGAGTTTGATGAATTGCACGATTTCACCCGCTTCTTCGCGCGAAAGCGAAACCGCGTGTTCCTTCACAACCGGTTCGTGAACCGAATACTGTAACTGCATGGGCTTCCCTGCCCGGAGGAGGTCGAAGGAGACCGCAGGCAGGGGCGCAGACGGGTCAAGAAGGGCGTCCAACGCGTGGCGTGCGGCGTCAAGGCTATCAACAGGAACGCCTGCCACTCGCGTAATCACGTCCTCAGTCTCCAGGCAGAGTCGGGCCACGGCATTCGCCCTTGGTCCGGCATTGAGCGTCAATCCCTGCACCTCTTCCCCTTCCGAGGGCGGCGCGCTGGCCGATCCGTCCAGTGCCCGGCGAAGGAGTCCGACGTGCCGCTTCAGCCTATCGGGTGTGGTGTGTACAAGAACCGCGACCGCTTCTTGCTCAACACGTGCCTGAAGCCGCTCCGCAGTCCGCCGGTACTTGGCTTTGCTGAAACGCTCTTCAACCGTGGCGCCCGGGCAATCCTCAAGGTGCTCCGGCAGCCAAGGGGCCGCATAGTGAACAACCACCTTCCCGTCATGCCCCGCCAGTACGAGGCGACGCCCGTTGGGGGGCATCCAAGCACGTCTGAGGGCAGCGTCCTTGTGGGTCACTACCAGAAGTTCCTCAAGGGTTTCCGCATCCCAGACCCGGGCAGTCCGGTCCCATGAAGCGGTGAATACCCGTGTACCGTCCTGACTGTACACCGCGCTGCCGACTTCCTCGGCGTGGCCCGTGCACATCCCCTCGATTTCTCCCGTCTCCACCGACCATCTGATGACCAAGCCATCCTTCCCGCACGACATCAGGGAGCGTCCATCGGGAGCGAACGACACGTATGCGGCGCCTCGCGTGTGCCCCGTCAGCACATGCACGGCCGCGCCGGATTCGGCATCCCACAAGCCTACCGTTCCGTCCCGGGCGGCCGTGGCCAACCTGCGTCCGTCGCGTGAGAACGCCGCGTGTTTCACCGTACCATGGCTCTGCTCGATCACAATGGCCTGCACTTCAGTTCTGGGGTCCCATATGCGGATGGTTCCATCAGCGCCCGCTGAGACCATGCGGTCGTCGACAGGCGAGAATGCCACCGCGCTCACACGTCCCCGATGATCGCAAACGAGAGAGATCGGCCTGCCGGAATCGGCTTCAAGCACGAATACGGCGAACCCATCCAGCGGGGCCGAGACCAAGCCACCGTCGGCACTGAGGGCCACACTTGACGGCCCATGCTGGGAGAACGCGGCGTGGACGCCCGCTTCCTGAAAGGTTGCGCCGTCCAACAACCGTAGCGTTCGGTCCTGGGAGACGAGAGCAACGTGCCGCCCGTCGAGCGAGGCAGAAAGATCCGTGACGCCCTTCGAGCAAGTGGCCAAGGTTGAGCGGGTGATCGGCTCCCGTGCATCCCAGATCCGCGCGGTGCAATCACGCGACCCCGTTGCGATACGCCGGCTGTCCGGACTGATCACGGCGGAGGCAATCCCGCCCTCGTGACCGGCTAGCTGGTTCAGAAGCGCTCCGGTCGAAGCGTCCCAGACGGTCACCAAACCCGCGTTGGAGAACACCATGACCAATGCCTGATCCGGACTCATCCGCGCGTCTCGGGCTTCCTCTCCATGGTTGTACGAGGCGAGAAGCTGCCCCCCGCTCAGGGAATATAGCCGCGCGACGCCATCCCGCGAAGCGGTCAGAACACGCTCCCCATCAGGTGTGAATCGCACGCGCTCCACATCGTTCGCACGGTCTGAACTGAACACCTCCTGGTCGGTGGACAGGTCCCACACCACCGCCACGCCTTCGTTCACGAACGCAAGTCGAGGAGCGGACGGAGCGAACTCCAACAGAGCGCCGGTGAGGGTGCGCATGGGGATCTGCTCATTCGCGCGCCAGCAGCGGATTGTGCCTTGCCGCGTGACGCTGGCGAAGTAGGTGGCGTCGTGGCTCGCGTAGGCCCCGGCCACATTCCCTTCGTGTCCCTCGAGCCGGGCCAGTTCCTCACGAGTCTGCATGTCCCACACGCGCACGGTGCGGTCATCCGACGCCGTGATCAGTTTGGCGCCATCCCCGAGGAAACGCGCCGTGTTGACCCCGCCGGTGTGGCCTTTGAGAACGCCCGTTCCATGCCCATCCTCGGCATCATATAGCCTTGCGGTTCCGTCCCGAAGGGCGACCACCACCGTGGAACCGTCGGGACTGAACTGCCCGTCCATGATCAGGGCAGTGGGGACCTGGATCAGGGCGATGGGCGCCCCGTCCCGGGAATGCCACAGCCGAGCCGTTTTGTCGCCTGCGACGGTCAGAATCCTGGATCCTTCCGGGCTATAATGCAGCCGAAAGACGATGGATTCGTGCCCGCGCAGCGTGAACAGGTCCTGATTGCATTGCTCGAGCAGGTGCGCCCATTCCCAGTTCCTGCGCTCTTCATCCATCGACGATAGAAGCCCGTTCGCCTGGGCAAAGTTCCGCTCGCGGACATAGGACTGGGCGAGCCGTATCTGGGCAACGTAGGCCTTGTGTTCGGCACGCTCCCGGGCTTCCTTCGTCCTCTCTTTCGCCGCAACGGCGACGTCGCGTGCCTCTTCGGCCTGAAGGCGCTGCGTGTGTTCGCGATTGCGCGCGACGTACACCTGAAGGAACGAGACGATTCCTACGCTTGCGAGGACGAGGAGAGCGCCGGCCGCGGTGACGACGACAGCCCGGTACCTCCGGTAGAAGTGCCCGAGAAGTTCGGACGGCCCGTACCGATAACTCTTTACCAGGGCGCCGGTCAGGTACCGTTCAACTTCCTCGGCCAGTTCTTTCGCGGAACCGTAACGGCCCTCTTGGGCCTTGTGGATGGCCTTGTGACAAACGGCTTCCAACTCGGGCGGGGCCTCCGGCTCTAGCTCACTGACTGGCCGTGCTTCTTCCTCTACCACTCGCTTGAGGATCTGGCTGCTGCTCGGCGCGCTGAAAGGCGTCGCGCCGGTGAGAAGCTGGTAGAGCATCACGCCGAGGGCGTAGACGTCCGACTGTTCGCCAATCCGCTCGGTTTCCCCCCGGGCCTGCTCAGGCGCCATGTAGTCCGGTGTACCCATGACGGCGCCCGCGGCCGTCTGCGGAGACCCATTCGCGTCGGCTTTGGCCAGCCGCTCGGGCATCTCCCGTAGATCCTGCTCGAGGGGATCGTCCGGTTCCTTGGTCACCTTGGCAAGACCCCAGTCGAGCACAACGGTCTCACCGAACTCTCCGACCATCACGTTGCTGGGTTTGATGTCGCGATGCACCACGCCGCGACTGTGGGCGTACGCGATGGCTTGGCACAGATCGATGAAGTGCGGGAGCAATGCCAACCGTTCGGCCAGACTCCGGCAATCCTTAAGTGCGTCGGACAGGGTCCGTCCACGGACCAGCCGCATGGTGTAATACAGCCGCCCATTGGGCCGTCGGCCCAGTTCGTACACCGGCACAATCGAGGGATGCTCGAGTCCCGCCGTGATTCGTCCTTCCTGCAGGAATCGCGAGGCCACGGCCGTCGTACCTCGGATGGGAGTGTCCAGGTTCAAGCCGCTGCTGCTTCCTGACTCTGGCATCAACTCCTTGAGGGCAACCTCACGCCCCATCTTCACATCATGCACGAGCAGAACACGGCCCATTCCCCCTTTGCCGTGCTCGGAGATGCGCGTGTACCGCCCAGGGAGCTCGTCCAGGGGGTTCTCCTCCCCTATCGGCGCCGACTCGAATTGCGCCCGTTCCATCGGAGTAGTGGCAGTCAGGCTCGATGACGCAGTTGGCACGGCCAGATACTCCGACGCACGGTCGAAGCCCCCCAGCGAGTCGAACGCGGCATCGACGTCTCCCCCGTGGATCTCCACGAGGTGTCGCGCCAGGTTCTCCAAGAGGTCCACATCCTCGACACTGAGAGTGCCGGCCTGCACCAACCGCTCCCCCAATGAACCCGGCGCCTGCGTTGACTTGGCGGTCCATGTTGCAGCGACATCTTCGCCGCGCACCCCTTTGAGTTGAACCGCAAGGATGGCAAGAATCGAATCCCACGCCCGCTCCATGGTCCTTCCTCCTTTGCTGGAATCCCCAAGTCCGCTCGGAAGAACCCCTATGGTAGCACACAAATCGATGTATAGCTCCACTCAAACGTGCCGTTCGTCACTATCAGAATCAGCGGTCGAGGGTGAAGGGCCGGTAGTCGCGGTCGTTGGGCAGGAGGAGGCGACCGGACTTGTGAAGTTGCTCCACGCTCTTGTTGTGAAGGAGGCGTCTGCGGATGTAGAACCAATACGGCGCGCGCAGGGGCCATGCAGGCAAGGTCTGGATGTAGGATCCGTGGATCGCCTCGCCTTTGGTGAAGGCATCCTCGAACCCCCAAGGCACGGGTTCGACGTGAACGCCGCCCATAGTCGTGATGTAGCGGGCCGCCGCCAGATGGCGGTCGAGCAGTTCGTCGAGGGAGATCTTGCTGAAGGTCTGGAGGTAGCGGCCGGGGGCTTGCGGGGCCAGTTGAGCATCCTTGATGTTGGCGGTGGTCAGGTCGAGGTCCGGGGAAAACTCGGTAATGAAGGTGAGGGCTTTCTTGCCTCCGGTGAGGAACAGAACGAAGTAGGTTGGGTGTTCGGTGTGCCGCCAGACGGCAAGGAACCCGGAAGCGCCCGCTCTGAAGGTAAACATGCCCTCGAACTGGGAGAATCCTTTGGCCAAGGCCCGGTCGGCGTCTTCGCGGAGCTCGTCGTACATGGCCTCCGTCGCGCCTTGCTCAAGCCGGGTCAGATGAATGCCCTGGCACATCTTGGGAACCTGCATGAAGATGACGCCGATGGGCACAGCGATGCAAAGAAACAGGAAGAAGCCGATGGGGATGATGACCTCGAGGCTCGTGGGCAGGTCTGTCAGGAAATCCATGTCCAGGCCCCCTTCCGCGCTTGAGAAGCGCGTTACCCTATTCGACCAGAACCGTTGGTCAAGGAATTCGGCCGACTCAGGGCTGACTCCGTGTTGGTTCAGGGAGATGATACTCCAGAGCCGCTTCCCGTGGAAAGGGAATGCGGCCTTGTGAGCTGTCCGTCTGCCAAGTCGCCGCTACGATGCGCGGGAATCTACCCCGGATAGCGCAACTCGAGTTTGCGCGGGCTGATGATCGGGGTTGCCCCGCCCGCGTCAGGCGCGGGCAGACCCAGTTCCTCGGGTGTCGGCGGGATGAAGGCAGTGTCCCGTCCGTCGAGCGTGAGACGGCCGTCGGCGCTCAGGGTGACTACCGCGTAGAGGGGGTCCGTGTAGGGTACGGTGTGATTCACGTAGGGGTAGACCTTCTCGATCCATTCCGGGTAGCGGGTGCGTTTGTGATTTCCGCCGACCCAGTAGTAGGACATACTGTTGATGTCGAGGTACTGGATGCCGTTGATGGCGACGTGTTGATCGACGTGTCTGTGGCCCGCGAAGCAGGCCATGACCTTGGGCTGGCCGGCAGCGTTCTTGGCGTTCTCGAGGACGCGCCGCACGTCCGCGTCGTTCGTCACGTGGCCGCCGGTGTCGGACACGGGCTGGTGCGAGAACACGAATGTGGGTGCCTCTGTACGCGAGAGGTCGTCTTCGAGCCATTCGAGTTGCTCGGGTCCCACGTAGGCTGGATAGCCGCTCTTGTGATCCAGAGGCTTGTTGTTTCCATCAAGGACGACGAAATGATACCCGCCGAAATCGAAGGAGTAGTGCGGGTTCTCCATGCCGTAGTACTCGAGGGTCTGGTCCCAGGAGTAGCCTCCGTCAATGTCGTGATTTCCGAGGGCGTGATATTTGGGCCCGGCGAATTCGTCGAAGAGCGTGATGAACCCGCGATTGGCCGGTTTCGGCCAACAGAAGTCACCCAGATCGATGATGAAACCAACCTCACGCTCGGTCATGGCTTGCACAAAGGCCGCCAACCGCACGTCGGCATCGGGCATGACGTCTTTGTGAATGTCCGTCGAAATGCCGAAGGTCACGTCCCGTGGCGCCGCGGATGCGGGCGCGGAGAGGCCGGGCACGGCGATCAAACCGAGGGCCGATGCGACGGCGCCGCGAAGAAGGTCTCTGCGGCTGGGCGACGGAGCGTTTGTGGTCTGTTTCCTCGACATCCCGATTCCTCCGCTGTTGTGAGTGTCGCCCAGGGTCATTGGGTTGCCGCGGCGGCAACCATGTCCACGCGGGGACGGGCGAACATGACCTCGCGTCCCTCCTTGAGGGCCTCCAGCATCTTCGCGTAGTCGGAGTGCTTGGTGCTCTTGAATAGAGGGGGACCTTCGCCGCCGGACTCGGTGCCTATCCCCCATCCGCCGTGCTTCTTGGACAAGTGCGCCACAAGGGCGGGACTCCATTCGGGATGGGTGAAGTTCATCCAGCCGTAGCGCCCGTCCCAGAGTCCGCCGTGATCGTTCGGCTTGGGTATCGGCCCATGGCAGGAGGTGCATTTCTCGTTGAACACGGCTAGGAACCCTTCCGTATACCATGACGCGGGCTTCCCCGTGTCCGGGTCAGTACACAGGTCACGGTAGCCGGGAGATTTGGGGCGGGAATGGTCATAGGTGGCGTAATAGGGCACGTTGGCGTCGATCCAGGCGTAGACGCGCTCGCGGTCCTCCAAGGGAATCATGCGGCCGCAGTGGTCGGTCTCGATGTGGTCCAAGAGACGGCTTGCGTGAGACCCGGTCTGAAAAGGCCGGTTGACCGCGGTAGGGGTGCGCAAGAGCCAGTAGAAATGAACCAGCGGCTTGCCCTTTGCCTCCTCTTCGGACAGGAGATCGCCTGTTTCCATGTCGTGCTGCCGATAAGATCTGCTGCGGCCCAACAGGTTGTCGTAGGCCATGTTGAATATGCGGGTCTTGTCGCCGGAGAAGTTGTAGCCTGCTTTGGGCGCGGGTCCGGAATGGCATTCGACACAGTACTTGTCGAGGACGGGTTGGACCACCTTGACGAAATCGACGACGCCGTCCGTGCCCCAAGCGGGGAGTTCCGGACGGACGGTGGGCTTGTTCAAAGCGACCGGCGGCCGTGACAGTCGGTGTGGTGGCGCGGTCTGGCGATTCTCGTGACACCCGATGCAACTGACCGTTTCCCCAGGCATGACCTGCAGGGCAGACGTCATCCGCTGCAACTCGCGCCCGTCGGCATCAAGCACCTGGAGATACACTTCGCGCAATGCAGGCACTTCGATGTGGACGGAACCGTCCTCCTCAACGGGAACCCGGCCCCAGCATTTCTTCGCGTAGTAGGTGGCATAGCCCATTGCTGGCGACTGGTCGTAGGCGCGCCTGGTCAGGTCGGCGAGCTTACGCATCTGTTCCATGACCTGGACGTACTTGATTCTGCCGCGTTCAATCTCGGGCACGCCCACGTACACGTCGGCCACCATAACAGCGCCCCATTGAAGGTTCTGGTCGGGGTCCCCCCCGCTCTGTTCGACGGCCACGAGTTGGGGAGGCGCGTCCCGCGGCGTCAGAGGCAGCGGCCCATAGCATCCCATTCGATCATCGGCGTGGAACATGGTGTGGTTGCCGCAGAGGTCGAGCAAACACAGGGCGAACCGCTGCAGGTCGAGTCCGCAACTGACGAGAAACTGGTAGTCATTCAAGGGGAAGGGATCGCGGTAGGCCCAGCGATGGGGTCGGTCCTGGACCGAATCAATCTCGCGCGTGATGTAGGTGAAACCTTGGTCCTTGGGCGCCTCGAGGCCGGACTGATTCTGGATCAGACCGATGGCGCCATGGGGCCAGGCGTGATGGGGCGCAAACGTGGCGACCACCAGATTGGCTCGGTTCATAACGGGCCGCGCCTGCCAGAACATGCCGACATCGCGGATGGTGTTTCCGTAGTAGAGTTGGTAGCGCCGTCCGTCGGGATTCTGCGTCCACAGGCTCTGGCGATACGTGAGATCGCGGTCGATGTACTCCCAGCGGGTGAACAGCACGCGGCCGTCCGGAAGCATCTGGGGAGAGAAGTCGGACAGGGTGTTCTGGCTGACACACCGCACGTTGGCGCCGTCCCGGTCCATGACATAGAGGTTTGAGGTGGGCCCAGGCTGGCAGACGGTGTACCCGATGCGGCGGGTGGAGACGAAGGCGAGTTCACCCGAAGGAAGTTCGATGGCGCCGACCTCGTGGTACTGGGGATCGCGGCTGATCCTCTTGAGTCCCGTGCCATCCACGCGGATTTCGTGAATCTGCCAGCAGGGCTCGTCCTTCCGGCGATAGGAGAAGTACAGCGTCGTCGCGTCCGGGGACAGATTCATGTCGTAAATGGCGCCGTCGGGGTCTTCGAAGATGGTGGTCGGGACGGCATCGGGCGCGGCGGTGTTGAGGATACGGATAGCGCACCCCCACTGTTCGGGGGAGCTTTGCCAGATGGAGCAGTTCGCCGCGTTGGGACGACGCAACGGATGGCGCGTGAAGAAGACAACGGGAGGCAACCGGCGCACTGGCGCACAAAGCGTTTCCCGTATCTTCCGGAGAAGCTCCCCAACCTCTTCTTTGCGGACATTGCTGCCCGCGTCCGTACGCTGGCGCAACTCATTGGCCCGGACCTCATAGCCGCCAAGTAGGTTGAGATAGGCCTGGGCGTCGCGAGACAAGCCGTACGTGGTCCTGACATGTTCGAGCAGGGGTGTACTCCGGGGCGCAAAGTAGATCGTATCGAGGGGACGGACGGACCGCTGTCGTACCAGTCTGGGATCGTCGCGAACATCCCACTCGACGATGCCCCCGCCTCGATTCGGTCGCAACTCGACATCGATGCGCAAGGCAGTTGCTGCAACCGGCTCGAAGGTGACCCGGTTGAAGACATCTTTCTCCACGCCGAAGGGGCAAGTATTCTTGACCGGGATCCAGGCGCCGTCCTTCTGGTAGGACAGTTGCCACGTGAGCGGCACGGAGCACCCACCCCACGGCGCATCATCAAGCCAGAAGACCTCCGTGGCCGAAACAGTCCGCGGCTCGCCGAAATGGTATTCCACCCATTCCCGGGTACCCTTGTGGTCCCAGAACGAATGGCGCGGCTTGTCATTGGACGTCCGAGGCTCA
Organism: bacterium; assembly: GCA_024231375.1. The sequence goes on from JAAEQP010001767.1 coordinate 16,421, forward strand.
ATGCCATCGTTGATCGCATCCACGGTGTCGCCACGAAAACAATGGGACACCTTCACCTCTTCGGCCGCGGAAGATCCCGCGAGCGCATGAGGCAGCAACGCGATAACGGCCAACGTCAGTGCGGTGCGGTTCATGTCATCCCGTTCGCATCGGAACCGTGCCCTACCAATCCCAGTGCCGGGATCGGTCGAAAGGCGTCAGTATGTGTGTTTCTAGAAGTCCGGCCTGAAAGGCCGGCTTCTATAAGGCGCGGCCCCAAGTTCAACCAGAAA
>JAAEQP010001768.1 GCA_024231375.1 bacterium
AATCGGTCCCGGTTATGGCTTTGGCCGCCTCGCTGACGACGCGAAAGCGGGGACAGTGGGGTTGTTGAAATAATCTCAGCCGTGGCGCGTAGCCCGCGATAAGCGGGGGACAGCCACCCATTGTCGCCCTAGGAAGGGCAATAATGGGACGCAAGAGCTTGGCAGTCCCCGTTTGTCGCTTCTGTTTTCGTGGGTACACGACTTTCTCAACAGCCCCACAGGCCCGCTTTTTCGCTTGTCCCTTCGCACGCAGACGACCTTCTCAACAGCTCCACAGCAACAATCTAGGTTTCCCCGCTCAGTCGCGGGCGCAGCGGAGGGTGGGCGACCAGCCGAGGACCTCGCGGGCATGAGAACAATCCACGAGGGCGCCAAACCCATTCTCAGCTTCGAGCCGTTCGCGGTCGACCGTCACGCCGGGGAAATACTGACGCACGTAATCTAGAGTCGGCGTGGTGGTGTATTGGTCGGCGGCGTTGAACAGGAACGCGTCGAACCCGTCGGCGGGGTTGTAGTCCATGGCGCGCTTGATGCCGTCGACGAGATCGGCCACGCCGACGTAGTCGAGCAGGTCTGGGCGCTCGGGCGTGGGGCGCAAGGGATAGGGACCATCCTGGGGCGTCATGGCGATGTATGACGGCCGGATGGCCACGACGGGCTTTCCGTAGTTGCCGACGTAGTGCTTGCACCAGTGCTCGGACTGGACCTTGGTGGCGCCGTAGCACATGCCATGCAATGCGGGGTGCTGTTCGGTGACGGGCAGAAACTTGGGCATGAGGTGGTCGCCCTGTCCGTTTAGGATGCCGTGGTAGCAGACGGACGAGATGTAGACGAAGGACTCGACGCGGCCCGACTCGCCGGCGGCGTTGAGCAGGTGGAACGTGCCGTTCACGTTGATGTCGATCAGGCGGCTGTACGGTTTGGTATCGCCGGGGATGGCGGCGCTATGGATGACGGTATCGACGCCGTCCATGGCAGCGGCCACGGTGTCCGGGTCGGTGATGGACCCAGCGACGACACGCCCCAATGCCTGCTGGTCGGGTTCCGGTTCGGTGAGATCGAATTGGACGATGTCGTGGTCCCGATGCAGGTCGAGGGCGAGGGCCCGGCCCAACCGGCCAGTCGTTCCTGTGATGAGAATGGTGCGTCGACGCATGGGATACCTCTCCAACCTATCGGGGCAACCTGAATTTCGGCGACCAGCCGAGCCGTTCCTTGGCCCGCGTACAGTCGACCAAGGGACCAAACCCGCCGCACGCTTCGAGTTTCGCGCGGTCGATGGGGATACCGGGAAAGTGGCGATCCACGAACTCGATGGACGGGGTCGCCGTGAACTGCTCGTCGCCGTGAGCCAGGAATGCATCGAACCCGTGCGGTGGATGGTATTCCATGGCGCGCTCAATGAGATCGACGAGGTCGGTCGTGGCCACGTACTGAATGAGGTCGGGCACATCGGGTGTGGGCCGGGGTTTGAACTCGGGCTCATGGGGCAATGAGCAGATCCAGGACGGACGAATGGCCACCGCGGGCTTCCGGAACCGTTCGACGTACATCCGGCACCAGTGTTCGCAGTGGATCTTGCCTCCGGCGTAGTACTCGCGGGTGAGATAGGGGTGCGACTCGTCGAAGGGCAAGAACAGAGGCATGAACTCGGGCCGGACCGCCTCAAGCACGCCATGCACGCGGATGGTCGAGATGAATACGAACCGTTCGACTTCGGCGCGCGCGCCGGCCTCTTCAAGCAGGTTGACGGTGCCGCCGACGTTGATGTTCATGAGCCGGTCGAAGGGCGGACTGTTCCAGGCGATGGCGGCGCTGTGGATGACGGTGTCCACGCCCTCCATGGCCGCCGCGACGTCGTCGCGTTCGGTGACGGATCCCGGGTGGAACCGGCCGACCGCACGTTGCGCGGGGTCCTCGGGTTCACGCGTGTCGAGTTGGACGACGTCGTGACGCGGGGACAGCAGATGCACGAGCGCGGACCCGAGCCTGCCGCTTGCGCCGGTAATGAGAATGGTTCGTCGTGGCATAGGGGTGTTCCCGTTCGTCTCGATTGTGTGCAGGCCGGTTCCCGATGTGCGAAACGCGCGTCAGTGTAATGATGTCCGCCCCGGATCGCAACGGGAAAATCGGCTAGGGAGCGATGACCCGGAGTCCGCCCGGTTCGACGCTCAGGGCGGCGGGAATCTCGCCGGCCGGGTCGCCGTCGATCTGCAGGGGCACGGCGTCGCCTCCGACGGATTCGAAGGCGATGGTCTTGGCCTTGGCGTAGATCACACCGGCCCGCTTGTCGATGGACCCGAGCACGGCAGTGCCCATGAGATAGGCCAGCCTTAACACGTTCAGGTTGCGGAACACGCACACGTCGAGAAACCCGTCGTCGATCCGCGCGCGGGGCGTGAGCGCCAGCACGCCAGCCGAGTAGGGGCAGTTCCCCACGATGGCGTATTGGGCGTCTTCGCACAGGACGGCGTCGTCGACGATGACACGGATGGGCGGAAATCCGTAGCTGCGCACTTGGCGCAGGACGGGCATCACGTAACTGGCAAAACTGAGCCGGCGTCCGCGATGGGCATGCACGTCGCGCACCACGGCTGCATCAAACCCGGAACCCGCGCTCTGCAAGAAGCGCCGCCCTTGGTAGCGCCCCACATCGATGGCGCGGGTATTCCCCGCGGCGATGAGGCCGGCCACGCAGGCGGCATCGCCGGGAATGCCCAGTTCGCGTGCCACCACGTTGGCGGTGCCCAGCGGGAGAATGGCCATAGCCGTGTCGGTGCCGTCCAATCCGTTCGCCACCTCGTTGGCGCTTCCATCCCCGCCGACGGCCACGACGCAGTCGGCCCCCGGCTTGGCAGCCGCCGTCTCGGCGTCGCCGGGACCTCCTGTGATGACCAGCTCGGCCTCGACACCGTGTTCGGTGAGCGCATCGACGAGTTTGTTGGCTTCGGCCTTCCCGCGGCCGCCTCCGGATATGGGATTGGCGATAATTCGTGCCTTCATGGGCGCCACTTTACGCGCTCGACCGACGCTGCGCAACACTGAAGACGGTCTGGCCCGCGCATTGGTGACGGGAATGGTTCGAGCCAGCGTGCCAAACACGTAATCCTCGGCTGAATAGGGACACGAACGTCTGCCTCTGTGGCTTGCCTGGTGCATAGGAGCACTGACGTATCAGAGGCATAGAGCAGATCGCGAGGCAAGGGTACACCATTGACAAATCCGCGATTTATTGGTTAAATTGAACACGTAGCCTGAAGTGGTCAACTGTTAATTAGTCTTTGACCGGCTCAGGTTCTGATGAGGGGGCCTCGTGGGCCTAGGGACGTGACGATGTGATCGGGGGAGATCATCGCCGCAGGGAACTCCAGCCTCGGCCATGCGGAGAATCCGCATGGAAAATACTCGAATTCTTTGGTAGAATGGAGTTGGCGATGTCTGGGGCATATTTTGCACTCGTACTCTTCTTCGGTGGAAATCCCCTTGCGCCACACGTCAGTCGCTTTGTTCGCACCGTATCAGGGCTGAGCGTCTCACAGACTGGCAGTGGGCTTGGGAGCGTTAGAGTATGAAGGGCAGGGCATCCGGGGGCGACATGGAGGCGCTGGCGTTTGGGTTCTCCGCCACGGCGGGCAGGGAGCCAGAGACGCGGGCCTGGTGTTCAGGGGAGCACGAGGCTGGGACGAAACGTCGCCGTTTCGGAGAGAGCTCGGGATGAACTGCTCAGTCTGTGGAATCCGCAGTGCGGACGGGTATTGCCTGGAATGCCGGGCAATGCTCTGCGAAGACTGTGGGATGAAGTGCGACGCCTGCGGACGGCTGATGTGTCCCGAACACATGCATGAGACCCCCCACCGGCGGCAGTTGTGCGACAAGTGCATGACGGACCGCAACACCCAATTCGAACGCGTGATCGCCGAGATGCAATCGTGTGCGCTGAATGTGGCGCAGCAGCGGGAAGACAGCGAGTTCGGGTTCCTGTACGAAGAGCTGACGACCGTGCTTGACCAGATCCGGGAATGGGATCGCTCGCTTCAGCAGGCGTACAACAGCATCGAAGAGCGTATCGGTTCGCGGACCCTGGCGTTGCAGCAGGAGATCGCCGAGCGCGAGCGGGCCGAGAAGGAGCTTCAGCAGGCCAAGGCCTCCGCGGAGGCCGCGAACCGGGCCAAGAGCGTATTCCTGGCGAACATGAGCCACGAGATTCGCACCCCCATGAACGGGGTGATCGCGATGGCGGAACTGCTGCTCAACACCGCTATGTCGCCGGATCAACGCCGGTATGCCGAGGCTATCCAACGTAGCGGTCGTACGCTGCTCACCATCATCGGAGACATTCTGGACTACTCCAAGATCGAGGCCGGCCGCCTTTCCTTCGAGCCCATTCCGTTCGATTTGGAGGTGGCCATCGGCGATGTGGTGGAACTGCTGAGCACGAAGGCCGAGGAGAAGGGGCTGTCGTTGATCATGCGGTATGCGCCGAACGCGCCGCGCCGGGTAATCGGGGACGCAGGCCGCATCCGGCAGATCCTGATGAATCTCATCGGAAACGCCATCAAGTTCACGGAATCCGGCCATGTGCTGGTGGACACGGAATGCCTGGGGTTGAACCGCGGCCAGGCTATCCTGCGCATGACGGTGAAGGACACGGGCATCGGGATTCCCCAGGAGCAGTTGCCCGCCATCTTCAAGCAATTCACGCAAGGCGACGGCAGCACGTCGCGCCAATATGGCGGCACGGGGCTGGGGCTGGCCATCACGCACCAACTTGCGGTGCTGATGGGCGGACGGATTGGGGTGAAGAGCAAGGAAGGCGAGGGATCGCGGTTCCGAGTGACCCTGCCCATGAAACTCGACCGGGATACGCCGCCCGTAGCGCTCAAGCGCAGCGCGAAGCTCAAGGGCCTGCGCGTCCTCGTTGTGGACGGGAACCTGACGAGTCAGAGCATCCTGACCGAGCGGGTGTCGCTCTGGAAGATGCGCAGCAAGGCGGTGTCGACGCGCGAAGAGGCCTTGACGGCGTTGCGCGCGGCCAAGGCCAAGGGCCGCCCGTTCCAAATGGCGTTGGTGAACTACGGCACGCTCCTGATGGACGCGGCTGCGCTTGGAGAGAGCATCAAGGCGGACGCGGAGATTCAGGACACCGTGCTCGTCTTGTTGACGCCGGCGGGACAACGCGGCGACGCGTCGCGTCTGGCGGAGATCGGGTTCGCGGCGTACCTGAGTGGACCGTTGCGGCAGGACGAATTCCGCGAGGCCCTGGCGCGGGTGTGGACAGCCCACGCCCGTGGCGAGAGCATCGGGCTGGTCACACGTCACACCATCGCGGAAGCGCAAGAGCCGGCGGCCCCACCCAAGCCGCTGACGGAGCAGTACATCCACGCGAATGTGCTCGTGGTAGAGGACAACCTGGTGAACCAGGAAGTGGCCCTCGAGATCCTCAAGAGTCTGGGTTGCACGGTCGATATCGCTGGGAATGGCCAGCACGCCGTGGAGATGTGGCAGAAGAAGGCCTACGACGTCGTGTTCATGGACTGCCAGATGCCGAAGATGGACGGCTACGAGGCGACGCGCACCATTCGGCAGCATGAAACCAACGGCGATCATGTGCCCATCATCGCCATGACGGCGCATGCGGTGAAGGGCGACCGCCAACGGTGCCTTGCGGCAGGTATGAACGACTACATCACGAAGCCGGTGAGTCCCGAACTGGTGATGTCGGCCCTGCTCCGCTGGTTCCAGTCGGATGCGGCCAACGGCCAGGAGGCCGAGACCATCCCCGAACCCCGCGAGGACCTGGGCGATCTGGCCGTACTGGACGAGGAGCGGCTGCTCAACGCTACCGGGGGACGGCCGAAGACGCTGCAGCGGATCACGGGCGTGTTTCTCGACAATGTGCCGGCGGAGGTGGAGCAGTTGCGCCTGGCGGTGGAAGCGGGAGATGCCAAGGAGACGCGGCGGCTTGCCCATGCCATCAAAGGTACGGCCGCCACGATCGGCGGGCTTCGCGTGAACCAGATCGCCTTTCGCGTGGAAGCATTGGCCGAGAAGGGCGATGTGCAGGAGGCGGCGACCGTGTTCCAAGCACTTCTTCCTGAATTCGACCGGTTGATCGAGGCCTTGGGCACCATGGACTGGGTATCCGCGGCGGATTCCTACGTGGAAGTCTAGCCCCTGCGTCCGTACGGACGGATTCCCCGACCCTTGAAGATCCTCTTTTCCAGGCGTATCATCGCGTCCGTTCCAGTCAGTACACCCCATCGGAGGACCTTTTCCATGGCCAAGATATGTTTTCTGGGTGCCGGTAGCACCGTGTTTGCGAAGAATGTGCTCGGCGACTGCCTGCACGTGGACAGCCTCAAGGACGCGCAGGTCAGCCTGATCGATATCGACCCGGACCGGCTGGGCGTGTCCCATCGCATGATGGAGAACATCAACAAGACGCTGGGCACGAACGCGCGGTACGAAGCGTTCCTTGCCGATGATGCCGCCAAGGCGCTCGAAGGATGCGACTACGTGGTGAACGCGGTCCAGGTGGGCGGATACGAGCCTTCCACGGTGATCGATTTCGAGGTACCCAAGAAGTACGGTCTTCAGCAGACCATCGCGGACACGTTGGGGATCGGCGGCATCTTTCGCGCCCTCCGAACCATCCCGGTGATGCTCGACTATTGCCGCATCATCGAAGAGGTCGCGCCGAACGCCCTGCTCATCAACTACACCAACCCCATGGCCATGTTGACGGGCGCCCTGTTGAAAGCAACCGAAGTGCAGACCGTTGGTCTGTGCCACAGCGTGCAGGGCTGCGCGTCGCATCTGTGTTACGAACTGGGTATGCCCGAGGACGATCTGCAATGGAAGATCGCCGGCATCAACCATCAGGGCTGGCTGCTCGAGATCTCACGGCACGGCGAGGATCTCTATCCGGAGATCAAGCGCCGGGCCGAGTTACCCGAATACCGGTCGAGGGACACAGTGCGCTTTGAGCTAATGAAACGGTTCGGCTACTACGTGACGGAATCGAGCGAACACAGCGCAGAATACACGCCGTGGTTCATCAAGTCGAAGGCGCCGGAGCTGATTGACGAGTTTCACATTCCGCTGGACGAGTATCCGCGCCGTTGCATCGCCCAGATTGAGGCGTGGGACGGCATCGCCGAAATTCTGGGCGGAGACGAGCCGTTGGAACACGAGCGGACGGGCGAGTACGCGTCGTATATCTTCGACGCCGTTGAGACGGGGACGCCCTACACCTTCGGCGGGAACGTGTTGAACACGGGCCTGGTCACGAACCTTCCGGCGAACTGCTGCGTGGAGGTCATGTGCGTGGCGGACCGGAACGGTGTCACGCCCACGTTTGCGGGCGACCTTCCGCCACAGTGCGCCGCGCTCTCGCGCACCACTGTGAATGTGCAGGAACTCACCATCGAGGCGGCGCTAACGCTGAGGAAGGATCACGTCTACCAGGCGGCGCTACTCGACCCGCATACATCGGCTGAATTGACCATAGACGAAACCGTGTCGCTGTGTGACGAGTTGATCGAGGCGCACGGGGACTACCTTCCCACATACAAGTAGAACCCCTTTGATTCAAGCATGTTACCCGGGATCGCCAAAGGCGATTCCGGGTTCCTGTTTGGGGGGGAATATGGATTCGCGGCATGGCGTTGCCTAAGACACCTGGCAGACCCCACACATGGGCAACAGGGAGATGGGCGATGGATTCAATGTACGATCTCGAAGCCGTGAAGCCGCTCTGGATTGAACTCGCGACGGTAGGTGTTCGTCCGCTATACACGCCTGACGAGGTGGATGCCGCGCTGCAATGCGCACGCACGGGAACGATGATGCTGGTGATCAACTCGGTGTGCGGATGCGCCGCGACGAGTTGCCGGCCTGGAGTCGCGAAAGCGCTACAGCATGACCTGATCCCGGACGATTCGGTGACGGTGTTCGCGGGCGTGGACATCGAGACTACCGACCGCGCACGCGCCTACCTTCCCGGCATCGCCCCGTCGTCGCCGTGCGTCGCGTTGTTCAAGGACGGCGCCCTCATCGCATGTTTGGAACGCGACCATATCGAGCGCATGACGGCCGAACAGGTGGCCGAAGCGCTGACAGACCTGTTCGATCAACACTGCACCACGCAGGGCCCTTCGGTTCCGCACGTGGTGTACGACAGAAACGAGATTGAGCCGCGCTGCGGTTCGACGATTCCAGTCAGCAAAGGTGGCTAGCCCGGATACTTCACCGGGCTAGTGTTCCCTCACTTAACGCTGTGACACCCAACACGCGACGCCCCGGTATCGACAGCGGGGCGCCGCGTTCCATTCTGCCCATCCTCTAGCCATCCCGTTGCTAATGCGTTCCTGGCAGGTGTATCGTATCGTTCCATCTGAAGTATGCGAAGGGGAGAGAAGATCATGGGTAAGGGGTTTCCTGTGTGGATGTCGCTGGGTGTACTGACAGCGTGTTTCGGTTGCGCGACGACGCCGCCGCCCGGCGGACAGAAGAAGCCGTTCATCGTTGTGGCCCATCGCGGCGTGGTAACGGACGCCTTAACCGAGAACAGTCTGGCCTCCCTGGAAGAGACTATCCGGCGGGGATACACGCACATCGAGGTGGACGTGCGCTCGACAAAGGATGGTTACCCCATCTGCCTGCACGACGGTAATCTCAGGCGCACCACCGGCATCAGCAAACCCCTGGGCTCGTTGACGCTGGAGCAGTTGCGGGAATTGGTCGACGCGGAGACCGTGCCCGACCTGGAAACGTTCTGCCAGCGGTGTGCGGGGCGGATCGCCCTGATGCCGGATGTGAAGGGAGGCCCGCGGTCTGTGACGAAGGTCTTCACCAGGCGGCTACGGGCAACGCTGGAGCAGCACGACCTGATGGACAGCGCCCTCTTCATCGGATCGCCCGGAATCGGGCAACGGTTCGCCGGCGAAGCGCGGGTGGCGTGGCGCGATCCGCTTGAGAAGGCCCGCAATCATCCGCGTGCACGGAAGAATCCGGGCAGAGACTACTTCGTCTTCGGACACGGCGATGATTTCGACCAGGAAGCGGTGGACGGGTTCCACGCGATGGGACTTGATGTCATTGTAAGCATCAACGTCTTCCACTACGACGAGTCGGACGACCCCATCCAAGCGGGGTTCACACATGTGCATGAGATGATCGCGTTGGGAGTGGACGGACTCCAGATCGACTCGGTGTACGATGAACCGGCATTGGCACATGCGCGCGCGGTGGCAGATGGAACGCGGTAGTGGGCACCGTCACGCACTGACGGCGCCGATCCTCTCCAGCAAGCAGTCGAGGAACGCGGACGCCGCGCCGTAGACGGCCTCGTGATGGCTGGCGCGCGGCCCCGCGACGTTCAGGACGCGGAGCCCGGATTCCCTCACCCAGGATGCCACTGGGACCTCGCTTGGATCGCCTTCCAGATCGACCACGCAGTGGGGCTTTGCCAATTCTTCAGCTATCTCGATGGTGAAGGCCGTGCCACCGGTCGGTGCGCCCCAGGTCAACACCAGCGTGGCATCACTGTCGCGGACGTTGAGCCGGGTGCGTTCCGCATACAGAACAGAGGGGGTTTCTTTCAGTGGATACTTCCCATCGATAAGGCCATCCTCGGCGAGTCGGCCCTTCGGACACCATCCCCCGCACGGCACCCCTCGGCGAAGTGCAGCGTCGAGCGCGGCCCGGTCGACACCGGTTTGCCCTCCCGAAACGATGGTCAGTCGTGAAGGCATGCTTTCCGCCCCCGCATCAGGCGCCCGTATCCCATCAGTCCTTCTGTTCAGCCGGTTCATTGGGCACGACGGCGAAGCGGGACGCGTCGTACTCGACGTTGAGTCCGGCGGCGCGGGCGGCGTCTTCGATCTGGCGCGCCAGATCTTCCGGCGCGCGTGGGTGGGCTTGGATGATGACGGTGGTCTTGAGCGGGGATTCAGCGTCCATGAACTTGACCTGAAGCGACTCGACGGTGACGAACTCGCCGTCGCAGTACATGGCGCCGGTATGACCGATGGCCACGCCGATCTCGTTCTCTCCGCGGGTCACTTGGTCCACGGTCCGTCCGAAAATGCCCTTCTTTGAATGGCGCATGGTGTCAGTGGCGTTCTCCTCCGCCTCCGCAAGACGCGACGCCTCGGGATGGGTGAACTCGTCGACGATCGTTGAGGTCAGGAAAATGAGCATTTCGCGGTCCTCGTGGATCTTGTTCGTTGTTCGGAAGAGCCGTCCAACCAAGGGGATGTCACCCAGGACCGGCACGCGCTCCACATCGTCGTCGAGCTTGGTGAACCGGAGTCCGCCGATGACGATGGTCTCGCCCGAATGGGTGAGCACGGACGTGGTCACCTTGCTCATGCTCTTCTGCGGAACCGTTGTCGTCTGGTCGCCGGTGAGCACGGGGATGATATCGGCGGTGCTGTCTTCGGCCTCCAGTTCCAGCAGGACGTTGTCTTCACGATTGATGCGCGGTGTGACCGTGAGAATGGTGCCGACCTCGACGAACTGCACCTGCAGCGGAATCACCCGGTTGAAGTTCGGATTCGAGTTGGATGTGCTGGTGTACTGGGAATAACCGCCTTCCTGGTACGGAATCTCCGTTGTATTCTCGAAGATGGCTTCCTGACCGTCGTACACGGTTTCACGCGGACGCGACAGGATGTCGAGGGCGCCGGTCTTGTCGAGGTAGTTCAGCACGATGGCCACGCGGTTGCCCTTGAACTCGGGATCGAGAATGTACTCGGCGGCGGCGCCGGGATCGGGCGCGGCCTCGTTGGATACGGCGCCGGTGGTGGCAGGATTCTTGTCGATGAGGTTCATGGTGCGATTCCCCGTCAGGGGGTCGCGCATCCACTGCCGGTAAGGCAACCGGCCGATGCTGGATCGTTGCCCTTCGCTGGGGGCGCTGTTGTAGTCCGGCGAGGCAGACCCGCTCTGCAGCGCGAAAGGAACACCTGAAATCTCGTCGAAATAGGACCAGTCGACCCCAAGCTGACGGGTGACCTCGGTCTTGGCCGACACAAGGAAGGCCTCGATCATGACCTGCGGCCGTTTCACATCCCACGCGGCGACGAGACCGTCGACCTCTTCGAGCCGTGACGGAATAGCGGTCACGCTGATCTGGTGCGTGTCTTCGTCGGACGTGATGCTGGCGATCTCTTCGGGCAACACAACCTGGAGCCGCTCTTCGACCGCCTCCACTTCGGCGTAGTCCAACGTGTATGTCCGCGTTTCGAGTTGGACGTCAAGCGCCTGAATCATGTCTTCGATCTGGCCTTGGCGGGCGGGCAGGTCGGAAACAACCAGGGCGTTGGTGCGCGGATCGACGTGGGCAAGTCCACGTTCGGACAACAGGTTCTGAACGCTTTCGAGGAGCGTTTCGGCTTCGAGATATTTCGGCTCGAACACGCGGGGGTCAAGCGGCTCGTCCAGACGGCCGACCGCGATCTTCATGGCCTGGATGTTGTCCTCGGTGTCCCACACAAAGATGTGGCCCGTGCGCGGGTCGGCAATAATGCGGCCGCTCTGCGACTTGAGGGAGGTCAGGATCGCCTCCATATCGATGATGTCGGCATGTTCGACCTTGAACTCGGTCTCTTTGATAGCGCCGAACTCGCGATTCAGGTACTCCTCCTGGAGCATGACATACAGGAAATTGCTGGCTTCGTCGTAGCGGTAGTGGATGCCGTTGAACCGCAACACCTCCAGGGCCTGCTTCGGCCTGACGTCACGGAACCAGAAGCGGAGGCTCTCGGTCTCGACGCCTTTCGAGGCCAGGATGTTCCACCCTGTTGCCACGGCCAGATCGTCGAGCAGGAGGGTGACCATAATCGGCCCGTCCTCGGCGGAGAGCGTGATGGGATCGCCGACATCGGGCACCTCGGACACGGTGACGGCGTGATTCAGATGGGCCTCGAAACTGGTGGTCGGCAACGTGCGGCTCCGACTCACCTCGCGCGACACCGAATGGACCGTGGGACTCGGCCGCCCGGCCCGGGCCGGAGCCTCCGAGGCTGTAGACGTGGGTTGGGACGACGCAGGGGCGGTTGGGGCCTGGGTTGTGGTCCGCGGCGCGGTCTGCCTGACCGTCTGGGCCACGGGCGCCGTGGCCGTTGGCGTGGCGACGGGGCTCGTGGGGGTTTGTTGCGCCGAGGCAAGGGTCGCGCCGATGGTCAGGGCCAGGGCGAGAATGCCCAAGGCAGCCGATTTCCAGGCCATGTCTGCCACGCGCGTTTTCCACACAGTCCTGCTCTGCTTCATGTCGTTCTGTCCCCTGGGCCGTTTCCCATGTTCACCACCACGCGATCGCCTCACCGTTGCGGACGGCGCACGGAGTGCTCGTAGGTCTTGCCGTCCTTCACGAGTTGGAAGACCACGGCGTCCAGCGTGATCTCTTTGATCACGAGGCCGTTCACCGTGTCGCCTGCTTGCATCCACCCACCGCGGCGATCCTGCGGCGTCTTCATTCGTACCTTCATGTTGGGCGGCGCGCCCATCTTATCTCGGGTAACCGTCACACCCGTCAGCATTTTGGCGAGGTCGGGCTTCGCCACCGCGGGCGGTGGTGCATCGACCAAAGGCTTCCAGACAGCCTCCCGCCCGGAGACGGCATCGATCAATTCAGTCGGGGCCATCCCCTCTTCGGACCGAATGCCATAGGGTGCGGGCTTGA
>JAAEQP010001769.1 GCA_024231375.1 bacterium
CATTCCCTCGCGGTATTCCATGTCCGGTGCGCGCCGGACCTCGTCGCCCGTCACGGTGAGATTGGCGGTCTGGGCGTAGACCATGTTGAGTTCCGTGGGCCCGTACCATCGGACATCGCAGAAGCGTTCCAGGAAATCGTAGGTGGCGTAGCACGTGGCTTGGTCGTCGAAGATTCCCGGAAGCGTGATCGTCTTGGTCTGCCCGGAATCCCGCCCCACGGCCGCGTTGTAATCGACGTCCTGCCGCCAGGCATCCAGTGCCATGGGCCAATTGGTGCCGCGGCCTGCTTCCGCCCGATTCTCCGGCGTGTCCTGCCAATCGCGCCCCATGAGAACAACTGTGTCGGGAAGGAAGCGGATGAGGTACTCCTGGGGAGCAAAGTCTTCGCCCTTCAATCCCAGGGCCCGCGTCGCCTCGCTTTCACCCACCAGGAACCGCGCCCCTTCGACGGTCTCCGTGTCCGTCACAATCGGCAACACCGCGCCCGTCATCTTCTCGACGTGGTATTGCAGTTCGAGGGCGGCCAGATTCGCGGCGGGCGTCGGCGTTTCCGCGATCACGATGGTGGCGGCAGGCTTGCCGTCCATGACCACGGCGACTTCACATGTTGCGGCTGCGGCCGAAACACTCGTCATTAGCATCACTCCCAGAATCAGAACAACAGAACACCTCAGCTTCATCACCGTTCTCCCACGGAACCATGTTTGGTCACCCCGAGTCTTCCGGGGCGACCCTATTCCAACCACGCCAACGCGGTTGCCCGCCATTGTGGACGCAGAGACGGGCGTCGTCAACTCCTTGCTTGGACGAACCGGATGACGGGACGGTCACGGACGCACCCCTGCGTCACCGCGGCGCTACTCCGCTCCCCGAATCTTCACTCCGGGCCCGATATTGGGAACGGCGCCATGGTTGTTGCACACCTGGACGCTGGTTGAGTATTCGACATGAATCGGCTCATCGCAGCCGTCGAACCGGTTGTTTCGTATGGTCAGGCCCTCGACGCTGCTGGCGAAGATACCGCGTTTGGCGTTCAATCCGACGATTTCGTTGTCTTCAATGAGCACGCGCTTGTGGAGGCCGGGCACCGTGGTGTCCTGCGCCTTCACGTTGATGGCAATGGCACACGCATCGTTCTGGGTCCCATGGCCCAACCCGCAGTGGACAATCCGGTTGTTGCGAATTGTGAGGTCAGCCGTTGGCGCGCCCTCATGCCAGTCGCCCTCCGCCCCCACATGAATCCCGGTGCCCGTGGTGTTCTCGATCGTGCAGCCTTCGATCAACACGTCCCTGGTCTTGATGAGGATACCCCGCGCCAAGTGCGAGCGGATATGGCAGTTCACAATCCTTACCGAGGGGAATCGCGTCACGTTGACGAACCGGTATCCCCGACAATCCTCGAGCAGGACATCGTCCAGGGTCGCCACCGTCTCGCTCGACTCGAAGTTGTGCTCCCTGGAGACCACCGTGTACCGGCGCACCGGAGCAAGCGTTCGCGCATCGACCAGTTCGAGCGTGTCGCCCGCTTCGGGATAGTCATGGTCGAGGGCATGGAGCGCCGCGGACCGGTCTACGAACATACGGCACGTGCTTTCGTCGATCCGATCCTTGATGGTGTGGTAGTAATTGTGGATGTTGGTGCTGTCGTCGCCTTGTCCTTCAAACTCGCACCCATCGAAGACAACGGTCCCGCTGCACGACGTGAAATGGGTCGCATCGGTGTTCGTCGACTGCAGCTCTCCCTCTCGGGGCACGATGCGCACGCCCTGGAACGTCAGGTTCTCGCAACGATGCCCGACGATCCCCATCCCCGGATGGCTGTGAATGGTCACACGGTCCAACCGCAGATCCCGCGCGTACCGCACCATGACGGCCGCGGCCCCGTGGGCCGAGTGGCGAACGATGCAGTAGTCGCCCAAGTATGCCTTGGGGCATGACGCGTGGATTCGGAGCACATCCGGCTCCACCATCTCCAGACGCGCGTCGTAGTGGGCCACGCCATGCCGCCGACCCGCGTCCGCATCGTAGAAATCGACGCAGAATCCCGGCATGTTTGCGTTCAGAGGATACCGTGCATCGAATTCGGCGTCGAAGTGCTTTCGCTCTACCTCGACGATTCGGCCCACGCTGTACGGCGCGCGTTCGTGGTCGATGGTCAGTCCGCGGATCGTCACGCCCTCGGTACGGTCCAGCACCACCGGCTGGTACCATCCGTCGAACCGAATCGTGGCGCCCTCCGCTTTCACGGTCACGTCCTTGGCGCCCGTGAAATCGAGTCCGTGGACATGCGGGAACTCGCGCGTCATCAACGTGGATTGGGGGTTGTTGCCATACTGGCCGGTCATGGCGTTGCGCATGACCTCCACGGCCTTCTCGTCCCGGAAGCGGTACAGACCCGCCGGAACCGTCAATGTGGTGCCCGGATGCTCCCGGCAATACGCCGCGGCCTGACGGAACCCCTCTGCATCGTTCCCCTCATCGTCCGGGGTGGCGCCGCAGTCCGTCACGCACACCGTCGTTCCCGCCGCGCACGGCCGGGACGCGGCGATCACAAGCCCCGCCAGCACGAAGCCACAGACAATCACGGGTAGGACGCCTCCGATCGGGTGATGCAATTCAGTCAGCAACATGAGGAGTTCATCTCATTCGGCGTGCGGTTGCGCGCCACGCGGCAAGGTGCCACGTTATACGCCCTGAGAGCAGGAGCGAAAGATCCGGGACCGTACCAAGCGAGCGCACCGAGACGGGACTGTGGATCTGTTGAAGAAGTCACATCTGCGCGAGAACAGAAGCGACAAACGGGGACTGCCAAGCTCTTGCGTCCCATTATTGCGCTTCTTAGGGCAACAATGGGTGGCTGTCCCCCGCTTATCGCGGGCTGCACGCCAAGGCCGAGACTTCTTC
>JAAEQP010001770.1 GCA_024231375.1 bacterium
GACCCGTCTCGCTACGCTCGCTGGGGTCAGTCCCGGCGTTTTCGCTCCTCTCTCGGCATTCTCTGAGAGCGCTCAGTCCCAGACGCGGGACCGCGACCGACCGGGGGGATCATTCGCCGTCGTCAAGCCGTTCGCGGATGGAGTAGATGGGTTTGTGCTGGCTCTCGTAGTAGGTGCGGACGTTTACTTCGCCGAGGAGACCGAGCACGACGAGTTGGAGTCCGCTCAGGGCGAAGAAGATGGCGAGGTACATCCAGGGATTGCCGGTCACGTCTTTGTGGGGCGGCAGGATCTTGAAGAGGGCGGTGAGGAATGCGCACGCGCCGCCCAAGGCCCCCAACAGGAAACCCAGCACGCCGAACACGTGCATGGGACGGGTCGAAAAGGACAACAGGAACTTCACGGTCATGAGGTCGACAATGACGCGGATGGTGCGGTCGATGCCGTACTTGGAGTCGCCGTGTTGGCGCGCCCGGTGGTTCACCTTGACCTCAGTCACGCTGGCGCCGGCCCATTTGGCCAAGGCCGGCAAGAACCGATGCAGTTCGCCATAGAGCTGGATGTCGCGGATGATCTCGGCGCGGTACGCCTTCAGCGTACACCCGTAATCGTGGAGTTGCACGCCCGTGATTCGGGAGATGAGGCCGTTGGCGAGTTTGGAGGGCAAACGTCGCGACAACCATTTATCCTTGCGGTCCGCGCGCCAGCCGCTGACAACGTCGAATCCTTCGTCCATCTTCTTGAGGAGCACGTCGATGTCGGCGGGGTCGTTCTGCAGATCGGCATCCATGGGCACCACAACATCGCCCTTCGCGGCATCGAACCCGGCCGCAATGGCCGAGGTCTGTCCGAAATTGCGCCGCAGCCGAATGACGCGCACGTGTTGGGCATCACGTTCGTGCAACCGGCGACACACGTCGAACGAAGCGTCGCGGCTTCCGTCGTCCACGTAGATGACTTCGTACGTGCGATCAGGGGTTGCCTGAAACGCTTGGGTTACCTCATCGTGCAGGGCTTCGAGGGACTCTTCCTCGTTGTATACGGGAATGACCACGGAAACCTGGCATTGGTCGGGCATAGTCCCACCTTGCTCCCCATGGATTGGTTGATGGGCGGAAACGATGAACCGGTGCTGCGTGCATCCCCCGCCCAGTGCGTTTCCATAGTGACATTGGGAGCGCACCGGGTTCAACCAGGCATTACGTGACTGGCGGTACCTCCTCCTCTTCGTCGCCGTCGGTCCCCAGCAGGATGGCACTGTACTTCTGGTAGAAGTAGGCGGCCGCGAGCAGGAGGAGTCCGCTGACGATACACGAGATGATCAGGTGTACGCGCCCCAATGCACCCATGTCCCAGAACGTGATTTTGCCCAAAGCGATGGCGAACAGAACGAAACCAAGGGCACGGCGCGGCGCGCAACGCGTGACCAATCCGGTCCATATCAGCGCAAAGGCCATGACGGCCCAGGCCGCCGAGATGAGGCTCACGCCCATGTGGTCGGATACGACGTCGGTATAGTGCGACCACCGGACGAATTCCAGGGCCGCAAGTACGGCCAGGACCACGTGGCCGGCCATTTCGCAGACCCGGTGGACGGGCGTCTCGGTCATACGACGAAGCGCGAACGCACCCCACCACAAGGCGACCACGAACACCAGACGCGATCCGAAGAACACGTTCAGCGCCAGCAGCGAGGATTCGGTTTGATCATACATTGAAAGCCCACCGAGAAACGCAAACGCGCCGCCGATGTAGCAGAGCATGGGGAGAGGCAACCACATCTCTCGCCGGGACGCGGCCACCGCCGTGGCCGTGGCCGCCGGGATCAGCGCCCACAGTACGATGAGCGAACTGGCCCGGTGGGCGTCGACGTTGCCGCCGTCCCACAGCGACCAGCTATCCCACACTTCGAGACTCAACACGGTGCAGCCCAGCCCGAACGCCAACAGCACGGACGCCACGATCAGCGGTCCGTTCTCTTTGGCGTCGTCCTTGTTCAACCAGCCCAGGAAGAACGCAGCGAGGGCTGCCGAGGCAGTGGTGAGCGCCCACGAACCAAAGGCGAGGTTGAACACGGGGGTGAACTCGCCCGTGTGCAAGGGGAGTTGATCCAACAGGGCGATGACCGCCAGGACCAATGCCCCGACCCCCGCGGCCTTGCACACCATCTGGCGGAACCGGACGCCGAGAAAGACGAGCACAGCGCCCTTGATGGCCCATGCGATGGGCACGGCGTACATCTTGAGGTGAATCGGCACCGATAGCGTGACCAAACCGATGGCGATGGCCATAAGACATTGGGCGGTCGGATTTCGCGAGCCAGTGCGGCCGACCCACACCAGAAACAGGGCGAACACCACGAGGGCTTGCCCGAGAACGACCCAGCCCAACTCGTGGCGGTAGCCGTCGAACAGAATCCGGTGATACCAGAAGTAGGACATGACCGCGTTGCCGATGAGCAGTGCCATGTCTTCCGCGCGCGTCTTGAGTTCGGCCGCGTTTCGTGTGGATGGCCGGAGCAAGGCGTGCAACATGGGTATCATGAGAAACAGCACATAGAACAGGGTGGCGTAGACGAGAGCGGGCACCATCTGGCCCGCCTCGGGGTCGTAGTACTTCTCGAACCACAGAGCGTACACCA
>JAAEQP010001771.1 GCA_024231375.1 bacterium
AGCAACGCGAAGGATCTCGTCCCACCGGCGACTATCCTGGAGTGCGAGATGCTTCGCTGGCGCTCAGCATGACGGAATGACCATGCTGCCGCACCCGAGCACCCACCCACCCCGTCATCTCGAGCGCAGCCGAGAGATCTCTCGCCCCCGAACCTTCACCACCAAAACGAGACCCCTCGACTTCGCTCGGAATGACATGCAGGGCAGGCCCTTCGCCCCCCTGGGAACGCCAATCTCCAGATTGGCTCTTCTCCACAAGGCTCACTCTCTTGACTTGCCCCCTCCCCCTCCATATCCTGAACCATGCGTCCAACACACACCGGGGAAACGCAACCGAGGGGATTCCGCATGCAACGCCCAACGTCCGTGACCGTATTCGGCGTACTCAACATCATCTTCGGCGTGCTAGGACTAACATGCACACCATTGGGGACGCTCTACGTGGTGTTCCTGCCCAAGATCCGCGAATTCTATGAACAACAGGGCGTACAGTTGCCCGAGATGCCGATGCTTGAGTCGCCCGGCTATCGCATGTTCCTCATCATCAGCATGGTGATCGGCGTTGTGGCGTCGGGCGCACTGCTGGCATCGGGCATCGGACTCTTCAAGCTGCGCCCCTGGGCACGGACCACATCCATCGTCTACAGCGTGTACGCCATCCTCGCGTTCATCGTGGGCCAGGTCATCGCGTATGCCATCGTTTGGCAACCCACCTTGGACGCCATCGATTCCGCGGAAGGTCCGATGCAATCGGGTATGGCGGGCGGCTTCGCAGGCGGCATCTGCGGCGGCGTGGTCGGAATGGCGCATCCCGTCCTGCTGCTGATATTCATGCTATTGCCCACGGTGAAAAAGGCATTCTATCCGACTCAACCGCCCACGCTTCCCGGCGAATGGGGCCAAGAGTGACCGACGCTGTCTGAAAGGGAGAGTCTCACTATGTCGATTTCGCGACGCAATCTTCTGCGGGGAACCGGACTGGCCGTTGGCGCAGGATTCCTCGCGCCCATGCTGGGCTGTGCCACGGACGCCCACTCCGGCGCTTCCAAAAAGGCCACTGCCCGCAAGCCCAATATCATCTTCATCATGGTCGACGACCTGGGCTACGGCGACCTCGGCTGCTACGGCCAGAAGGTCATCAAGACACCCAACATCGACAATATGGCGGAGCAAGGCATCCGGTTTACCCAATGCTACGCGGGAAGCACCGTGTGCGCGCCGTCCCGGTGTTGCCTGATGACGGGCCTCCACACCGGTCACGCCTACGTGCGCGGCAACGCCCGCGTCCCCCTGCGGCCGGAAGACGTCACCGTCGCCGAAGTGCTCAAGGAAGCCGGGTACACCACCGGCCTCGTCGGCAAATGGGGCCTCGGCGAACCCGACACCAGTGGCATCCCGAACCGGCAAGGCTTCGACTATTTCTTCGGCTACCTGAATCAGGGCAACGCGCACAACTATTACCCCGAGTTCCTGTGGCGCAATGAAAAGAAGGTGCCGCTGGAAGGAAACGTCGAAAGCGACAAACACAAACGGGTATCCGTCAAACGCGCCCAGTACAGCCACGACCTTTTCGCCGAAGAAGCGTTGCAGTTCCTGGATCGCAGCAAGGACGACCCCTTCTTTCTCTACTACGCCCTCACCATCCCCCACGCCAACAACGAACGCGGCCGCGCGGATGGCGATGGTATGGAGGTGCCGGATTACGGTATCTACAAAGACCGCGACTGGCCCAATCCCCAGAAGGGCCACGCCGCCATGATCACGCGCATGGACGCCGACATCGGCCGTCTCTTCGACAAGCTGCGCGACCTCGGACTCGACGACAACACCATCGTCTTCTTCACCAGCGACAACGGGCCCCACAAGGAAGGCGGCGCCGACCCGGCGTTCTTCACGAGTTGGGGTCCCTTGCGCGGATACAAGCGCGATCTCTACGAAGGCGGCATCCGCGTACCCGGCATCGTGCGCTGGCCGGGCCACGTGGCCGAAGGCGAAGTGAGCGACCACATCTGGACCTTCTGGGATTTCCTGCCCACCGCCGCCGAACTGACCGGCGCGGAATGCCCCAAGAACCTGGACGGCGTTTCCTTCGCGCCCACGCTCCTCGGCAAAGAAACCACGGTTCGTACCCGGTTCCTCTATTGGGAGTTCCACGAAGGCAAATCGAGCAAACAGGCCGTCCGCGCGGGACGTTGGAAAGGCGTGCGCCTCGACCCCAACGGACCGCTGGAGTTGTACGACCTCAGAACCGACATCGGCGAGCAGACCAACGTGGCCGAGAAGAATCCCGAGATCGTCAACAAGATGCAAGACTTCCTCGCGAAATCGCACACCGACTCCGAGCACTTCAAGATGCGATCCGCGAAGAAGTGACGGTGGAGAAGGCAGGAGGGGATTGAAACGCAGAGTCGCGGATAGCACTGAGGGGTCGCAGAGAACGCGGGACAGTGGAGGCCTTCGGCCGTAGCGTGGCCTTACGGTCACGTCAGTGGCGGGGTCAGGAGACCACGCCACAACGGGGATGCGACCCCAACCATCATCCTGACGCCTTTGATGTTGAGGCGCCGCAACAAACTCGTCAAACGCGCGCTTTCCATTCCAACCACACGCGACCTACGCGAAATGCCGAATCGTGGCCCGCAGCGCGTCCGCCTCGCGCTCGCATTTCTCCTTCGTCTGCATGCCGGTCTTGAACAGGCACAGCTTGCTCCGGTACGCCTCCACGTTCGGGCAGTCGCCCTCGCCGTAGCCCTTCACCGTGCCCTTGTAGCGGGGGTCGTTGTTGGGGGCGCGGTCCGGCGAACCGTAGAAACTCAGCGTCCGGAACACCGGTTCAAGATGCACCGGCGCCCACAACCCGTACAACCCGTCGCCGCCCTTGTCGATGAAGACCTCGCGGAACGCGCGCCAATCCACGCCCAACGCATCCGTGTCCAACATACACGTGTAGCACCAGTACGAATGGGTGCATTCGTCGGGCGTGTACGGCGGCGTAAGCCATTCGCAGCCCTCTTCTCGGATGGCCGCTTCGTACAGGGATGCCGCATACCGGCGCGCCGCCACCAAGTAGTCCAACCGTTCAAGTTGGCCCAATCCCAACGCGGCCTGGGGCGCCGACATCCGGAAGTTGTAGCCCAATGCGTCGTGCCGTTCGAAAGTGTAATCCTGCCGCACATCACGCGGGATCATGGTCGAACCCGGTTTGGCGCCAATGGACGCGTACCCCTGAATGGCCGCTTTCCGAATCCGCCGCGCATAGTCTTCATCGTCCGTCGACACGATGCCGCCGGTGCCGCCACTGGTCATATGCTTCGACGACTGGAAGCTGAAACTCGCCGCGTCGCCGATCGACCCGACCGTCTTCCCCTTGTACGTGGCGAGAAAGCACTGGGCGTCGTCCTCGACCAGCGTCAGATCGTGTTTCCTCGCCAGCGCCAGCAGCGCATCGAAATCCACAGGCAACCCAAACACGCACACGGGGACGATGACCTTGGTGTGATCCGTGATCTTGCGTTCCACATCGGCGGGATCCATGTTGAACGTGCGCGGGTCCGAATCCGCGAATACGGGCACTGCGCCGCATTGCACCGCCACAAACGCCGTCGCCGCCATGGTACTCGTCGGGATGATGACCTCGTCGCCAGGCCCCACGCCCGCGGCCAGCAAACACGACAACATGGTGCCACTGCCCGAATTGTGGGTCACGGCAAACCGGGTCCCCACCTTCTCCGCGAAGGCCTCCTCCAACCGTCCCACCATCCCGGCCGACTCGCGATGATTGCTGAACCCGTCCGCCAGCACCTCGTCCATGTACCGGCGGTCCGCTTCTCCGCAACGGTTCGGCGGCAAGTGGCGGAAGATCTCATCAGGTTCGCATACTTCAAACTCAGACATTGCTTTCCCTTTCCAAACACGGGCCCATAGCCCCTTCCCCTTCGGTCGTCTATCGGTCCAACGGCAGCACCCAGATGTTTCGGTACTGCACCGGATTCCCGTGATCTTGAAGGTGGATGCCACCGGGTTCGGACGCATCGCCGCCCAGTCCGGCCGTGGTTTCCTGCGAGATGGACTGGTTCTCGTGAATCAGCACGCCGTTGTGAAACACGGTAATCATGGGGTCCGCCGTCTTCACGCCGCTCGCGTCGAACCGGGCCGCGTGAAACGTGATATCGCAGGTCTGCCACTGAAGCGGCGGCGCGCACATGTTCACCCGCGGCCGCGCGATCTTGTAGATGCCTCCGCATTCGTTGTCGAGCCCCTCGAGACCGAAACTGTCCAGCACCTGGACCTCGTACCGACCCTGCAGGTATACGCCGCTGTTGCCTCGTCCCTGACCGTCGGAACCGGGCATGAAGGGCGTGCGGAACTCCACGTGAACCTTCTGGTCGCGGAAGACGCGCTTCGACACGATGCCACCGCCGCGTACTTCCATCACACCCGGATCGATCAGCTTCCACGGGCACTCGTCGGACTCTTGCACCGGCTTCGGCAGCACCGTCCACTCGGCCGTGCCGCCCGTCTCCGGCGGGAACGCAACGTCGAATAAGCCCTTCCCGTCCTTTCCCGCCTCGGTGTACGGGCCCGCGCCCTGCCAATCAACGATGTACCCGTCGGTGTCATCCAGCGATTCGGCAGGCGGATCGTCGCCCATGGCGCCGCCGCGCGCCACCCGCAATCCCGTCAGCGGACCGCCGTCCGGATCGCGCAGACAGCCGCATGCTGCCCAGTCCCCTCCGCCCTGGGTGATCTTCAGCAGCAGCGTGTGCCACCCCTTCGACAGCGCGACCTGAACCTTGTCCTGCCCCGCCGCTACGCCTCGCGAGGCATTGTTCGCATGGATCTCGGCTCCGTTCAGCCACGCCTTGATACCGTCGTCGCTGCCCAACTCGAGCTGAGCTTCCTGTTTCCTGGGCGACCACACTCGCGCGCGCAGATACCCCACGCGCTGCTCACCGCCGAACGCGCTCTTCAGGTCGATCCCCCACGGATTGCGCCGATGCCGTTCCCACGCGTTCAGACTCGTGCCGTCAAACAGCACAACCGCGCCCTCGGGCGGCTCCTGGCCCAGCGTCGGACTGAGGCGTTCCACTTTCCTCAACGTCAACGTCCCCGCGTATGCACCAATGAACTTCCCCGTGAACGCGCCGTCCTTCACGACGGCGCGGATCTCCAGACCCGCGGCGTCGCCTCCTTCTCCCTTGCCGGTCAACGACAAGGCGCCGTCCGTCACCTTGCCCTTGAGCACAGCCAAGGTCACGTCCCGCTGGTCGAAGGCGGTCAACACGTTCGCTTGATACTCACCATCGGCCCAGGCGATGACCTGTGCGCACAAGGGAGCTTCATCCCCTTCCGTCGTCTCGTACTGCCCATACCAATTGCCCATGAACGGGTCCGACGCGCGCTGAAGCGGACTGGCCTTCGATGCTGGCAGCCGGTCGGCCGCCCCGGCCCCGATGGACACGGCAAGAACGAGAACGCTGGCTAGCGTCATCACAATAACTCTCATGGCAAGGCTCTCCCCGTTGCGGCCAAGTGATGCTGCGCGAAACGCGCGCACGGGAAGGTTACATCGAATTGTCTAGACAAACAAGAGCCCCGAGGACGTATCCCCGGGGCTCTTGGGTCGATCTCAGTGGATATGGCGGTCTACAGGTCCCATCCGCGGCGGTAGTCGCGGCGAATCAGTTCCTCAACGCCAGGAACGTCGTTCGTGGCCCGCATATTCTTGGCATCCCACCAGACCTTGCGGCCCGTGCGCATGGCCAGGTTGCCCAGAAGCGTGGTCTCGGTCAGCGGAACCGCATACTCGAAGTTCGACGCCGACGGCACGCCGTCCTTACACGAGCGGACCCAATCGCGCCGGTGACCGCCTTCGGTCGTGATGCGCGGAATGATGGGCTCGATCGCGTCGATGACTTCCTTCATCTCTTCGTGTTTCTTCGCGGGAAGGACACGCGTTCCGCCACCGTAGCAGCCCGTGGTCAACACACCGCTCTCGCCGATAAACAGCGATCCATTGTCGCCCTCGCCGAGTTGTTCGTCTTCAGGCACGCCCGCCGGACGCTCCGGCAGCAGGCCGCCTTCATACCACCACACCTTCAGCGCCGGCATGACCACCTTCTTGCCCATGTACTCGCTGGCATACTGGTTCACGCGCTCCGGGAATTCGTAGCGCACGATGCTCTTCGTGGGGGCCGTCTCGTCATTGCGGCCTTCCTGATACGTGCACTCCACGGAAATGGGGTTGCTCAAGTCGCAGGCCCAGTACGCCGGGTCCATGATGTGGCACGCCATGTCGCCCAGGGCGCCACAGCCGAAGTCCCACCAACCGCGCCAGTTGAACGGCGCGTACGCGGAGTTGTATTCGCGGTACGGGGCCGCGCCGATCCACAGGTCCCAATCCATCGTGTCCGGTACCGGCTGCGGCGGCAGCATGTGGGGAACGCCCTGCGGCCATACGGGCCGATTCGTCCAGATGTGGACTTCCTTGATATCGCCAACCAGTTTCGCCCAGACCATCTCGCACATCTGACGCACGCCGTCGCCCGAATGGCCCTGGTTGCCCATCTGGGTCGACACGCCATACTTGCGCGACAGCTTCAGCAAGTGGCGCGCTTCGTAAAGCGAGTGGGTCAGCGGCTTCTCCACGTACACGTGTTTGCCGAGTTCCATCGCCGCCGACGCCGCGAACGCATGCATATGGTCCGGCGTGGCCACGACCACTGCGTCAATGTTGTTGGCTTCTTTGTCCAACATCTCGCGGTAGTCTTTGTACTTTCGGGCATTGGGCCACTTCTTGAAAGAGTTCTCGCCACGCGCCCAGTCCACGTCGCACAGAGCAACGACGTTTTCCGTATCCCGGACGATGTCGCTCATGTCGCCGTGGCCCTGGCCGCCCACGCCGACACCGGCAATGTTCAGCTTCTCGTTGGGCGACATGCGGGACACCTTCGGCTTGTTCAGGGTCGAGCAGCCCGCTGCCGCGGCCGCGCCGGCCATGAAGAAGAAATGGCGCCGCGAAATTCCGTTGTGTCGTTTGTCACTCATGGGCAGATCCTCTATGTTTGTCACGAACGTTCATCAATTCCCCCCGCCCACAGCCCCGGTTCTTCGGGTCCCTTGACCGTCCGGTCTTGATGTACACGGGAAGAAACAAGTGTAGCCCAAACCCCCTGGTTGTTCAACAACTCCCCCTGCCGCTGACATGGGTGTCAGAGGCGCACAAGAACAGAAGCGACAAACGGGAGAAACTGGGGACTGTGGAGCTGTTGAAGAAGTCGTCTGTGCGCGAGAGGAGAAGCGAAAGACCGGGACTGTACCAAGCGGAGTCCGCCGTAGGCGGACGCAGACGGGACTGTCCCAAGTCTTCTCGCGGCCCGTGTGCGAGAGGCCGAGACTTCTTCAACAGCCCCACTGTACCAAGCGAGCGAGCCTCCGAACGAGACGGGACTGTCCCCGATTTCGCGCAATCCGGACACACCAGCGCTGTTGCCCTGCTAACTGGCCGACGCCTCGCCCGCCGCGCGGCGACTGCGCCAACGATTCCGCACCAGCCCCGCGCCTGCCGCAACCATCAGCACGATACTCACCCATTGGTACACGGTAAGCTCAAGGATCCACCCTTCGTTGTCGCCACGCACGAATTCGACCAAGAACCGAAGCACACCGTACAGGCCCAGGTAGACCCACACCACCGTACCGTCAACCTGCTTGCGTTTCAGCACTACGCGCAGGGTGGCGAAGATCAGCAGCAACCCCGTCACCATGTACAGTTGCGACGGGTGTACCGCGTGGGTATGGTCCGCCCCCGGAAGGATGAGATCCAGGTTCACATGATCTGTGTGGGCGACGCTGTGGCGAGGAAATCGGACACCCCAAGGCAACTTCGTCCCGACGCCGTAGCAGCACCCGTTCAGGAAACACCCCACCCTCGTGATGGCTTGGCCCAAGGGCGTGTACACGGCGATGATGTCGATCGCGCGCACAACGGGGGAACCCGCTATTCGCAAAGCCACCGCCACGGCGATCACACTGCCCGCCAAGCCACCGTAGAAGACCAGACCGCCCTGCCACACCAACAACGCCCGCCAACCATCCGTCCACGACTGGTACTGGAGGATGAAGAACGCCTTGGCCCCGATGCGCGGGCCAAAGAAGGCCCAGATCGCCGTCGTGGGCGACAGGTCCGTGCCGTCGTCGCGACGTTGCGACATCCGCACCGC
>JAAEQP010001772.1 GCA_024231375.1 bacterium
CGAGCGATTTCGTATTCGTTGTCGCGTCGAACGAAATGGCCAGATGCGTCCAGTCATCGTTCGTGATCGCCGGGCCGTCCAATGTGTCCCAACCGCCCGAGCGTCCGGTCCAGAACGACCACGTGTTACCTGGCGTGGCGTAGAGACTGCACTTTAGGACATCTCTGTGCAACTGAGGCGGAATTAGTATTGCACAAGAGGGTGACTCTCCCGATGCTTCTGTTTTCTGGTAAGGAAACACCACATCAGGAGAGCCACGGATGGCCAAGAATAAGCGATCCAAGAAGCGTCCGCAACCCAAACACAAGAAAAAGAGCAAGTCGCAGCATGATAAACGCAAACGGCTGCAACGCCCCAATCCCAAACGCAGGAAGACTACCAACGCCACAATTCCCTTGACCGGGGCCATGCGGACTGCCGTCGGGGTCTTGCAGGCGGTGCTGGACCCGCGGATCGCGTTTCGGCTGGCGATCATTGTCGCCGGGATGTTCCTGGCCGACGACCGACGCACTGCCAGTGCATGGTTCGTCGCGGCCGGAGTGCAAGACGATTGGGACCGCTTCTATGATTGCCTCAGCAGTGTAGGGCGGACTTCCGCCAAGTTGGCCACGGCGGTACTCGGCCTAGTCGTGCAGAAGTTCGCTCCGGGGTTCGGCGATCGGATCCTGTTGGGGATGGATGACTCACCCACTTCGCGTTATGGAAAGCATGTCGAAGGCGCCGGCGTACACCACAACCCGACTCCCGGGCCGGCCGACGGCGAGTGGCTGTACGGCCACAACTGGGTCGCCCTGGCTTGGCTGGCAAGGCATCCGGCGTGGGGCGTGATCGCGCTGCCGTTGCGCTCGATGCTCTACGTCCGAAAAGTCGACGTGCCGAAGCTGGCGGAAAAATATGACTGGGAATTTCGCACCAAACATCAACTCGGCGTGGAACTGCTAAGCTGGTTCATGCAGTCGATCCGCGCGTTGGGTGTCCAGGCGAAGGTGTGGTTGGTCGTCGATGGTGCTTATGCGGCGAGGCCGTTTCTCTTGCCCGTACTTGAGTTGGGCATCGTTGTCGTCAGCCGCTTGCGAAAAGACGCCTGCCTGTTTGACTTGCCTCCTTCGGATTCTCACGGCAACCGCATCTATGGCAAGAACCGAATCAGTTTGGCAAAGCGTGCCGGGCACCGCAAAGGCTGGAGCACGATCTCTTACCATTGTCGCGGGGTCGAAGTGACGCGTCAGTACAAGACGTTCTTGGCAACCTCGCGGTTGGTCAGCGGCGAGATTCGGGTGGTGATTGTCCGCTTTGAGGACGGCGGTTGGGCACCTTACTTCTGCACGGACACATCGGCGAGGGTGCGCGACATCCTGGAACCGGTCGCCGCGCGCTGGGCGATCGAAGAACACTTCCACGACGTCAAGGAAGTGTGGGGCGCGGGGCAGCAACAAGTTCGAAACGTGTGGTCGAACATTGGATGTTGGCACTTGAACCAATGGGCGTACACGTTGGTCGAGTTATGTTGTTGGGACGTGGACAAGTCGCAATTAAGTGACCGCAGTGATCGTCCTTGGGACAACGAGGACCGTCGTCCCTCGCATGCGGACCGGCGGCGTTCAATTTCCCGAGAAATGCTGGGGAAGAAATTCCTAGCCGCTCTGCCTCACAGCCCCAACCACCGTAAATTATGGTCGCTCTTCCAGGACCTGATTGCCCTCGCCACGTGATCCCCTAAAGTGCAGTACCTGTACAACGCCGGTGGAAATGCCGTCTCCAGAGATCGACTCGTGGGTCCGACGCGACATCTGAAATGGGTTGCCGGTCCCGTCTGGTCTCGCAGCCACGAATACACCCCCAGCATGGCCGCCATGGTCTCCGCCGGTGGAAGGATATTTTCGATTCACGATGACGGCCCCAGGGGCGTTCACGACCCACGAATCGGCGACCGCTGGATGGTCCATGCCCGAGACGCCTTCAATGGCTTGCTTCTCTGGAAACGGCCGAGGGCCGAGGGCTGGAACAC
>JAAEQP010001773.1 GCA_024231375.1 bacterium
AACACCGTCAGTTCCGCGGCTTCCGGCACGTAGATCAGGTACAGGTAGCTCGACCAGTCGACGCGGCTGACCACGTAGGCGATGGCCGTATAGGCCAGAACCGAAATGACCGATGCGCCGGCCGCGAGGCCGTCGAGACCGTCCGTGAGATTGACCGCGTTGGACGTGCTCACAATGATCACCAGCACGAAAAGGATGTAGCCGATTCCCAAGGGGACAAACACTTCCTTCAACCCCGGAATCTCAACTTTGGTATGGAGATCGGGCACATTCTTGCCAAACACGCCGGGGTAAGCCGCTTGGAGCAGGAGCCGATTCAGGCGTTGCGTTTCTCGTTCGGACAACCCGTCGCCGTGCCGATTCGCCAGGGGCGTCCCTTCGCCGTTGAGGTCGACGCCGTCCCACTGTCCCGACGCGTACAAGTCCGTTTCTTCGATGATGCCGTTGAGCGCCTCGACGATCCGATCCTTGTCCTCGCTCGAGGGATCAACCGTTGCCGGGACATCCATGAGATAGGGGAGGGTGTCGGGGGAGCGCTGGTGCAGTTTCTCGTCCACCACGCGTGCCATGGCGTCCCAGTCGAGGATGTCGCCCTTGGCCAAGCGCGTTTTGCCAGGAGTGATCGGATTCATGACCAGGTAGATGCCCAGAACAAGCCCCGCCACGATCTGCCCCGCCATTTTTGCTTTGGCGCTGAGTCCTTCGTTCTGCTTACGGCGCAACTTGATGAAGTCGTCCAGGAAGCCGACCGCGCCGAGAAATCCGAACACGGCGACGGCGACGACGAGCAGGCGGTTGTCCCAGCGTCCCCAGAGGCCCACCGAAATCAGCGTGGCCAGAATGACAAGAGCGCCACCCATGGTAGGCGTGCCTGCCTTGCCCTTGTGGAGGGCGTGGAGATCGGCCACGTGCTTCTCGCGAATGAACTGGCCGACCTTCAGCGCGCGCAGACCTCGGATGACCATGGGCCCGAAGATGAGCGACATGAGAAACGCGGTGACGGCCGCGCCGCCAGCCCGCGTGGTCAGGTAGGTCAGCACGTTGGCCGGACCAAAGTAAGGCCTCAGGGCCAGGGCAAGGTGATAAAGCATCGACTTCCTCTATTCGTACAGTTCCCGGAGCGTGTCAATGACACATTCCATCTTCATCCCACGCGATCCCTTTACGAGCAGCACATCTCCCGGGTTCGCTTCCGCGTGTATGGCCTCGGCGATCGCGCGGTGCTCGTCGACGACTGCGGCGTGCTGCATGCCCGCGGCCATCGCACCGCCGGCCACGTCTCCGGCGAAGTCGCCGCGCGCCCACAGGTGGGTCACGTTCAGGCGTCCCGCCAGTTCGCCCACTTCGCGGTGCAGTTCCGCCGCGGAGTCGCCCAACTCGAGCATATCGCCCAACGCCGCCATCCGGTTACCCGTGGCCGGCCACTCCGCCAGGGCATGCAACGCCGCCGCCATGCTGGCCGGGTTCGCGTTGTAGGTGTCGTCGATGACCTCCAACGGTCCGACCCGCAACAACTTGAACCGGGACGATGCAGCACAGGCTTCCCGCAGAGGGCCTTCGAACTCGGTGACACCGTGCTCCAACCCGATAGCGATGGCCAAGAGCACGTTCGAGGCGTGGGACCGGCAGAACAACGGCAGTTCCAGTTCGCCGACCGGTGCAACGCGCAGGCGCATCCCCCGTCCGCCCAGCATCTCGCACGATTCCAGGGCCACGTCGCCCGTGCTGCCGAACCAGACCTTGCGACCCTCGAAGGCCTCCGCAATCTGGGCGCACCACACGTTGTCCACGTTCACATAGAACGTGCCGGTCGGAGGCAGGGATTCTACTATTTCCGCCTTGGCACTTGCCACGTTCTCGATAGAGCCGAATCCTTCGAGATGGGCCGGGGCAATCAGTGTGATACCGGCTTCCGTTGGCCGCGCCAGGGTGCATAGGTTCGCAATCTCGTCCTTGTGGTTCGCGCCCATCTCGATGACGGCCATGTCGGTCTCGCCGTCAATCTGCAAAAGCGACATGGGACACCCAATCTCGTTGTTCAGGTTGCCCTGGGTCTTCACGATGCGGTGTTGCGCGCTTAGCACGGCCGAGACGAGGTCCTTCGTGGTTGTTTTTCCACAGGAACCCGTCAACGCCAGCAACGGCAGGTCATGGTGCGACCGGTGCCACGCCGCGAAGGTCTGGAGCGCCGCCAACGGGCTGTCCACCACCAAACACGGACCGGCCTCGTTGGGCACGGTGGTG
>JAAEQP010001774.1 GCA_024231375.1 bacterium
ATCCGACCGATCGGTCCGATAGATCCACGGCGGCAGCCTCACGCGATCTCAGCAGCTCTCCTACTCACGCGTACGACCCCAATCGCTTCGCCGTGTCCACAATGTGCCGGAAGTTCTCCAGACTCACACTCGAAGGCACGGAGTGGTCCGACGAGAAGATGTACCCGCCATTCTCCTTCATGGCAGGCACAACCCGTTCCATTTCGGCCGTAATCGCATCGACGTCGTCCCAAAGGACGGCATTGATCCCGCCATGCAACAGGAGCCGGTCGCCGTACGTCTTCTTCAAGTGCACCGGGTCCATCCCCGCCTTCACTTCGAGGGGGTTGAGCGCATCGATACCCATGTCGATGAATTCGGGCACAAAGGGATTCACATCGCCGCACGAGTGAAGGTGGGCCTTGGCGCCCTTCGCGTGGGCCCAGTCGACGGCACGCTGCTGGACGGGTTTCAGGAGTTCCCGATACGTGTCCAGCGAGAAAAACTGGCTGTGCTTGAACCCCATGTCGTCCGGCCACCTGACGGAGTCGAACTCGTATCCCTCGTCCCACACCATATCGAGCAACGCAATGTTCACGTCGAGGTAGTGGTTGAACATGTCGATGCACCATTCCGGATCCGTGACCATGGCCATCAGAAGGCGCTCCGTTCCCACCGTCCATGAATGCGTAACGTCGAAGCCGAACCAGAGCCCCGCCTCTATCCAGCAGCCGCCTTCACGCCATTCCCGATAGTGCTTCTTCAGGTGTTCCCAGTCGACCCGGTCGCGCGTCGGTTGCATGCGTTCCTTCGTCGCCGCCCATGACTCGCGGTCCTTGACGGTGAAGTCAAGGAACTCGGGCGTGGACGCAGCGTGCTTCCACGTCTTCATGGTGGCCCCCCACGCCGTCGTCGTGACGACGTACTCGTCCGTTTCCTCGAGCGTCCTCGCCTCATACCGCGGACTGGTGTCCACGCCGATGTGCGCCACATGGTCAAGGCCGAAGACCTCGACGAAGCTCACGTTCTCCGGCATACCCTCGCTGTGCCACCGCTCGACAGTGGCCCCCCACGGCCCATCAATGACGGGCACGCGGTCGGCCTCCTTGTGCTCAAACATGCGTGCGAACCGTTCGCAGGACGTCATCTCGGGCATGGTGGTCTCCCTGGGTTGATGCAATCATTCCGTTCGGTGTGCCGATGGTGGGATTATACCGCAGACGCAGACGCAGGCCAGGTCCGTCATTGCGAACGAAGTGAAGCAATCTCGTACCACAATGCGCTGGGGGCAAAAAGATTGCTTCGCTTGGCTCGCAATGACGAAAGCACGACGCACTTCCGCGCAAAGGTCAGTAAGCCGCGAGAGGCTAAGGATCGATCCAGACGGGGCTCGCCCAGGCGACTTCGCCATCGCTCTGGATAGCGCGGACGTAGTAGAACGTGAAGGAGTGATCGCAGTGTTGCGCCGGTGGCAGCCACGTGTCTTCGATGGAGATCGTGTCATCCCAGGAGAAACTGACATCGAGCCCCCCTTCTCCCGGCGCGGAATGGACCACCTCATTGTTGCGGATGATGTCGATGCGATCCAAAGGCGCCGTGCCGTGGAACTCAATGGACAGGGCACGCGTCTTCGCGAGTACGGGATGGGCCGCCAGACTCAGTTCCGAGCCGATGGGATGGCCGTTGAGGCGGCACGAGAGCAGCATGCGCGGACCCGTGGTGGCGACGACGCGGCGGTCGTACAAGGCCTGGAAGATGGAGGCGCGCGTCCGTTCGTCGGCCTCGACGTACATGAGCCCCTGCTTGTAGCCCCTATTGCTGAGCCCGAAGCGGAACTCCGTGCCCCAATGGCCGCGGTGGTCGTCGCCGCCAGCCGTGAAACCGACGCGCCAACCAAGAGCCAAGGCGTCCCGCACGTAGCCCGTGGGAAACGCCGGCGGGTCCGTCGGGTCTTCGGGAACCGGGTTGCCGTCTTCAGCCGCGCACTCGTAGCTGCCACGGACCTGGAATATTTCCACGAGCCGTCCGTACTTCGCGCTGTAGTCTTTCCAGTCGCACCAGTTGCCAGAATGGGCCGTGTGGTGTGGGATGACGATGGCCTTCTCCTGCTCCTGCTCGAGCACGGCAAACAGTTCCGGCGGCGACGCATAGTGGCCGTTATCGGAGCGGTACATGGGGCGGTCGTCTTCGAGGTAGTAGACATTGCGGTCTGCGTCGCCGTTCTGGCGCCATTTGGCCCACTCGTAGCCGAGGATCGCGACGAATTCGCCGGGAACGTTCCAGCGTTTCACGGTACTCTGCGTGAGCTTCCAGTATTCGTCGGGCGTTTCGTACAGGTGGTTGTGGTCGGAGGAGCCCGCGAAGCCCAGGAGGACCTCGTTCTTGAGTTGGTGGAAGTA
>JAAEQP010001775.1 GCA_024231375.1 bacterium
GACCACCGTCAGTTTCGCGCGGGCGCCATCGACCAGCCAGCCCTCGCGATTGAACATCTGCGCCAGTTCACCCACGGTCATGCCATGCCGAACCGGGATAGGGTAGATGCCCACGAAACTGGTGAACGCCGGTTCGAGAACAGGGCCCTCGACGGAACTGCCCCCGATGGGATTGGGACGATCCAGGACCACGAAATGCACACCGCACTCGGCGGCCGCTTCCATCGCCAGCGCCATCGTTGAGATGTACGTGTAGAAGCGCGCGCCGATGTCCTGGATATCGAAGACGAGGACGTCGACATCACGCAGCATCTCTGAGCTGGGTTTGCGCGTCTTGCCATACAGGCTGTAGACCAGTAGGCCGGAGACGGGATCGGTCTGGCTGTCCACATGGTCGCCCGCCCCTTCGGTGCCATAGAGACCGTGCTCGGGACTGAACAGCGCCACCACGCGTGCGTCGGGCAGCGTCTTGAAGACCTCGACGATGTAGCGGCCCTCGGAATCGTGCGCGGTGTGATTGGCGATGATGCCAACACGCCGACCCTTGAACAGCGATTCGTAAGCCTCGAGGCGATCCAGGCCCGTCCGCACCGTCGCGCCATCGGCCAAGCCACTCCAGGCAAGCAGCAACACGCTTGTCATAGTCAGTGTCTTCATGTTGTCCATGAGACCACATTGAAGCGGAGTTGTCTACAGGCGACCAGAGTGGAAAACAGGATGACGGCGGGAAGCCGACTAGGGCGCAAGGATAGTGTCGTTCAGGCAGGAAGGAAGCCGGCAACCGTCGCCCAGGACGCCGCCCTCCATGGTGTAGATGTCTTCGTCGGAATCCGCGACGAAACGAGTGCGCATGTACTGCGCGTGACCGTCGCCGAAGGCAACGTTTTGTCCCCGACGACCATGGTTGACGCTGTTGAGACGTAGTGTTTCTTCGTCCAGCACCGGGGGCCACCCATGAGCGGTGCCGGCCGC
>JAAEQP010001776.1 GCA_024231375.1 bacterium
CGCCCACGGACCTGAACGCGAGACCACGCTGTGCCAACTCCACATGCGCAAGTTCAGAGACGGCGACACCATCGTCATCGAACCGTGGCGGTCGCGCGCATTTCCGATCATCAAGGATCTCGTGATCGACCGCTCCGCCTTCGACCGGGTCATCGCGTCCGGTGGATTCATCACCGTACGCACGGGGCAGGCGCCCGAAGCTCACTCGGTCCCCGTCGCCAAGGCCGATGCGGAAGACGCCTTCAACGCGGCCCAGTGCATCGGGTGCGGCGCATGTGTGGCGGCATGCCCAAACGCGTCGGCCATGTTGTTCGTGGCGGCGAAGGTTACCCACCTCGCCAAGCTACCCCAGGGTCAGCCGGAACGGTACACCCGCGTGGCGCGCATGGTCAATCAAATGGACAAAGAAGGCTTCGGCAACTGCTCCAACCACTACGAATGCGAAGCCGCCTGCCCCAAAGGCATCACCGTCAAGACCATCGCCCTAATGAACCGCGACTACCTCATCTCCAACGTCGCCGGAAAGGCCGAGTGACGACTTCCCACCAAGGACCGAGTGCCAAGTCTTCGTAGGGTGCGTCGAACGAAGGTCGCAGACCAAGTGAGCACGCACCAATCCCAATGCGAATGCGGACGATGCAGGTGCGTGCCGAGCGAAACTGTGACTGTACCAAGCGAGCGAGTCATCGAGCGAGACGGGACTGTCCCCGTTTCGCGGACTCATGCACATGGACACGGGTATTCCACTTTCCACAGGCTTCATCGTCGTGTTCGAGGGGGCACGCCTACCGGTTCTCGGAAGTAAGCATTGCACGCGTGGCTTCATCCCAGGCTTCACCGTGAGGGCTGCCTGGGTTGAAGTCGATTGGCTCAGCAAGATACTCCCCTACTTGCGCCTTGAGTCTGTGTGGCTTCCCCGGTTCAATGGATGGCAGCAAGAACCCGCCGGGGTCGACGACCATCACCCACCGGTCGCCGACGCCCAATTCCGGCGCCAAGCCCCCCCATACCCTGACAGTCCAGTTTCGTGGTATGCCATCGACAGTCAGGTTGGCGTAATGGGCAGCAGTAGCGTCAAACGTCTCTTGTAGCGTGCTTGAGCCCGTTACCCGCATGCCGAGGAGCGGCACTTCACGGTAGGGCGGTGGCTCTAGCGCAACAATCTCAAGGACTCCACGATCCTCCGTTTTCGCATCCCTCTGCACGGCAAATCCCGATACGTTCGAGCAACGTTTGCCCGCCTCCGTGATTGCCGCCACATACTCATCCTCAGGAAGAAACGAAAGTCGCTCGCGCCAGTCGCGTGGCAGACCATCGTCTGAGGTCGATATGCCGGATGGCAGAGTTGCCGCCTCTCTGAACGGTTCGAAAGCCGCTACTATCACAGGCGCTTGATCCTTCGCGCGACGGATCTCCAACTTCGTCTCGGGGACAGCCGAGCCTGCACGTTCGCGAGGGATCTGGACAACAAAGCTGTGGTCATATTCCCTGCCATCTGCAATAGGGCTCTGGGTGCATAGCCCGAACCAGAGCCAGTCCGGTTTCGGAAGTGGTGGACCAAGCTCCCCGTGCGCTCCCAACGACGCTTGGACGAAGAACACCACAGCTACCGTCGCAAGAGTAGAAGACCGCATAGTCCTTCCTCCTTTGTACAGTCCAACACTATAGGATTCTACTCGCCGTCGCAGACACTGTCAACGCGGATTCTTCCTCCACAATTCTATTGGACGTAGGCCACGAATCGAGAGAGAGCCCTGCATCACTCCAGAGAACCGACACTGCACCTACTGCAATTCCGGCATGGGCACGCGTTCGCCGGCAAGTTGCGCGGTCTGGGCGCCTGGGTCGTTGACGCCGTAGAAGATGGCGTTGGAATCGATCCAGGCCGCGATGCGGCGGAGTTCGTCCGCACTGAGTTCCACCTCTTTGTGACCCTTCCGCAACATCCGCATGAGACGGCTTCCCCGCGCGCCATACTGTCCGCCGGGCGGGGTGATCTGGATCTGGTTACGGCCACCGAACCGCGGCACGAGCGCCTTGGCGGCATTCTCGGGGTTGGTGCCTGGGCCCCAGAAATCCACATCGCCACAGAGCGACCAATAGGACGCGGTATAGCCCTTCATCGGAGCGGACGTGAGGACAATGTCCTTGGGCGCGTCGTCGCCCTTGTGGCATTCGGTGCAATGCTCGTCGAGCACGGGTTGAACCATTCGCATGAAGGAGAAGGGCTCCGCGCCGAAGGTCTCGGGCGTGATGTCGGACGGCGGCCGACGCGAGGCCAGGGTGTTGGGTGGCGCGCTGAGTTTGCTCTCGTGGCATCCCGCGCACGAGATCTTCTCGCCGGGCTGAAGGTACGTCAGCGACCGCATGGTCTGGTAGGCGTCCCCGTGCTCGTCCAGCGCCTGGAAGAGGAAGGGCTTGTTGGCGGGCACGAGGAATCGCGCCGATCCGTCCGCCTCAACCGGCACGGTGCCCAGAATGGCGCGGCCGTTTTCCTCGCGCGCCATGCCGATGGGCGGTGTGTTGGCGATGGGCGTTGATTTGGGGAAGATCTGGACGATCCGCAGTTCTTTGACGGTTCCCGGCTCCAGATCGCCCAACCCATGCTGCACGTCGGCCACAAACACTTCGCCCGTGGCCGGTGCGCTGACCGGCAACTGGCTCGGGATGGTGGGCGGACACGGCCGCGCACGCAAGGGACACGGGTTCGTCGCGCCGATGTCGGGGTCGCGGTAGATCAACTCGCGGTTGCCGAAGGCGTCGAGGGTGTAGATGCCCAAGGCGTTCTCTTTGTTCGCGCCGGGTTCCCACACCAACGGGGTGGGACTGTAGGCCACGAGGAAGTATTTCTCGGACAGAGGCCAGGGCGCGGTGTAGTATTCGCGGATGTCGCGCGATTCCGCTTCAGGGAACGGCACGTCCGGCGTGAGCCGGGTCACCGCGGCCTCGCCATCCGCCGCGACTTCCGGGTCGAGCAACACAATCGATCCGCCCGCCACCGAGTGGTGGGCCGATGCCGTCAACACGAACTTGCCCGAATTCGGCACGGGCTGCATCTGGAACGTGCAATGGGGCGATGGCGTGGCGTTACCCCATACCGCGATGGGGTTGGTGCCGTCGGGGCGCGACGCCCACAGGTTCTGGTGGGTCACCGCGTCGCGGTCGATGTAGTCCCACCGGGCGTACATGATGAGGCCCGTGTTGGATACGGTCGGGAACCATTCGTTCACGTCGTTGTACGACAGAGTGCGGATGTCGGACCCGTCGCCCTCCATTCGGTGGAGGGTATAGGTGTCCCACCGCTTGCTGAACTGGGCGCCGAAACACCGCGCGTAGCCTTTGCGCCGCGTCGAACAGAACGCGAACCCGCCGTCGGGCAGGTAGGTGGGCATGGTGTCGTCGAAGGGGTCGTTGGTCAACTGCCGCAAGCCCGTTCCATCCACGTTCACTTCGTAGATGTGGTAGAACTGGCCGCCCCGTTCGTTGTCGATTTCCTCAGGTTTCCGCGGTCCGTCCGGGCAGGCTACATACGAAAACACGATGCGTTTGCCGTCGTACGACAGCCTGGGCTCCAGCACGTTGCCCGGTGGCAGTTGGCCCTGGAGAATGTCACGAACCGCCAAGGAGCGGCCCGGCTTCTCCAGTACGTACAACCCGCCGCCCGGCCGCGCGCGCCATCCGTAATACTGCATGACCAGGTGGCTGTACGACGTGGGAACGCGTTTGCAGAGCACCATGGGGCCGAAATCCATTAGCGGGTTGGCCAACACGATACGGCGTTTCAAGCCGCGCACGTCCGCGTACCGGGCCCGTGCTGTCGCGAGGTCGTTCGACGGCGTGCCGGTGGTCAACGCCTTCAACTCATCGTCGACCGTCGACAAGAACCCTGGTCCGTGTTCGCGTCGAAGGTCTGCCAGGAGCGCTTGGACTCTTTCGAGATGGCTTGCCGTCACCTTGGCATAGTCGTCCGCCGTGGCGGGCTCGCCGTCTTCCAGCCGCCACGCCTCGTTGACCATGAACGCCAGGGGGAGGTCCTCACGCAACGCCGCCATCTTCGGTCCGTCCGACGTGTCCAGCAGGCGTTGAAGCCCTTCGAATCCCGCGGAAGGTCCGCCCCTGAACGAGCCGACGTACATGGCCGGGAGGGCTTTGTTCGCGGGACACGTCACGCCGAGGCTCAGTTCGCCATCCCGAAGACAGGCGTTGAACCGCCATTCCGCGCCGGAGTCCAGAGCGAAGAGCAGGCCCGCCTCCTCGGATACGTCCATCAACAGAATCAGGGGCAGTGCGGTATCGTTGCCAAGCGTCACATCCACGCCTTCGATCAGTTCCGCATGGCCCACGCCGCCCCGATCATCCACCCAGTACACCCCGGGCAGGGCCGGGCGCGCGTTGGGATCGGCGACGTGCTCGTATCCCCAGACCCCGTCCGTCTTGTCCGAGAATCCTTCCGAAGCCAGGTACCGCGTGCCGCCGTCATAGGCCACGCACGGGTCCCAGTAGGTGGTGTCATAGGCGATGGTGCCTCGCTTGTCGAGAACGAAACGGATGGCGTCTCCTGCCTGCACATCCAGCGGTACTTCGTGCGTCACGCCCGTCTTGTCGTCACCGTCGATTTCGCCTGACCAAACGACCGCGGTGTTGTGACGAACCTCCGCGCGCACACCGTCGCCGCCGCCATTGTTCACGTCCGCTTTGAAAACTCTGCCCGAAACCGTGATGCGCCCCGATCGCGGTGCACGGAAGCGTCGGACGCTGGGGGTGGCGTTGCCCGTGTGTTGCCAATTCTTGCCGACACGCGTCCAATCCGCGCCTGTCCAGAAGGTGGACCCGTGCCATTCCTGGTCGCGGTACGTCAGCGGGCGATAGGCACGGTCGCCCGAATCGGAATGGACTTCGACGCGCCAGTCCACCAAGGCGATGTCGCCACCCATCTTGCCGCCGGCCACCTCACTTTCGACCCGTACCGTCTGGGATTCTTCCGTCGAGGTACACGTCTGCCGCAACACGACTTCCGTACCGTCCAAAGGACGCTCGACCGCGACGCGCTCGTCAGAGGCGCCCGTGATGCGCCCCATGAAGGGGCTCGGTTCGGATTGATCGCCTGTCGCGAGCAATTGCGGTGGCGCCGCAAGGGCCGTCAGTGGCGTAATCAACATGCACAAGCCGAGCAGAGCGGTCAGCAAACGATTCAGCATTCCCGTAGCTCTCCATTCTCTGGTCCCATTCTTCCGCAGGAGAGTATACGGATACGCGATGGCCCAGCCAACCGCGCCAGGGAACCAGAATGTCTGCTTGAACCCGCCTGGACTACGGGCTACCCTCGACGCAAACGTAGGCACCGCACGAGAAAGGTATGGAATGAGACTTCACTTCACTGGGCAGGCGCCATTGGCTCGAATGGCGCACGTAGTGACCGCCCTCTGTCTGGCCGGCCTGTGTCCTTTGGCAACGGTCGCGGAGGAGGGAAGCACGATGACTGAAGAGCCGTCGGGCGCCTACTATGAGTGGAAAGAGACCATAGAGCCCGAACGCCCGTGGCTCCTTCCCTATCACCAGACCCTTGTCACGAAGATCTTCCTATGCTCAAGGGGGTCGGACGGTGCCGTAGACAAGGTCTTTCTCACCTTCGAACAGGCCCTCAACGTCATCCGAAGGCTGGACAACCTCACCTGCGGCATCCCGAAGATCGTCTACCTCGTGGGGTGGCAGTACAACGGTCACGACTCGAAGTACCCCTCGTGGTTGGAGGTCAACGAACACCTCAAGCGTCCCGAGGATGCCACCGCCGTTGAGAGTCTGCGCTGGCTCATGCGGGAAGGCCGGAAGCACAACACCATAGTGAGTCTCCACACAAACATGTTCGACGCCTACGAGGACAGCCCCCTGTGGGACGAGTATGTGGCGCAGGACATCATCGGGAAGGACACGGACGGGAACGTCATCTCTGGGGAAGTCCACGGCGGTCAGCGGTCCGCGCAGATCAGCTACACCCAGGAGTGGAAGTCGGGCCTCGCCCGGAAGCGCATCGACGGTCTCCTCGCCATGCTGCCCGAGTTGAGGGAAGCGAAGACGATCCACATCGATGCCTTCCACAGTTGCCGACCCTTGGGCAAAGACGAGCCCATCAGCCCCTATCTGGGGTACACCATGGCACAGGAAGCGGCTACCCAACGGAAGATCTACCGGTACTGGCGGGACCAGGGACTCGATGTGACCTCGGAAGGGGCG
>JAAEQP010001777.1 GCA_024231375.1 bacterium
ACGTCCTCGTCATGGACGTCACCAACGCCGTCCGCTATTGGGACGAGTGGGACGTCGTATTCCCCGCCATGCAGAAGATGAAGGCCGAGGGCAACAAGGTCCCCAAATTCTGCTTCTGGGCCTTCAACGGGCCCTGCATCACCGTCGTGCAGGACCTCTACGAACGCATCTACGCCACGGAGCAGTATGAAGACCTCTGGTTTCACTGGGACGGCAAGCCGCTGCTGCTCTACAACGGCGCGCCCTCCGTCGACGCCAACGGCCGCGACCGAACGCACCCCAACCTTCACTATGATGCCGCCTCGAAGACCGACGAGAATCATCCCCATTACGGCGACCCCAAATACACCGAAGAGTTCTACGCCGACTACTCCCAGGAAGTGAAAGACTTCTTCACCTTGAGAACCATGTGGTGGGGCTACTACGAATGGGCCGGCGAGCGCTTCATCGGCACGGAGGACAAGTGGAGTTTCGGCTATGACATGGGCAACGACAAGGTCAAGGCCATGGACCCCCTCGACCTCGTCTCCACCCACGACGGCAAGAAGGAAGAAGCGGCCGTCACCCCCGCGCAACATCCCGTGAGCATGACAGGGAAATGCTGGACCCGCGAACACGGCGAACCCGAACTCAACGAATACGACCTGCCCGTGCCCACCTACGTGCCGTGGCTCGGAAAGACGGTGGAGAATCCCGAAGGCTACGGCATCTACTTCCAGGAACGCTGGGACGAAGCCCTCGCGGCCAACCCGCAATTCCTCTACATCAACGACTGGAACGAATGGTCCGCGGGCAAATACCACCCCGAAGAAGGCAAGACGTTCCATTTCATGCGCCGAACCGACAGCACGTTCCGGTTCATTGACCAGTACAATTCCGAGTTCACCCGCTGCATCCATCCCATGAAAGGCGGCTACACCGACAATTACTACATGCAAATGGCCCAGAACATCCGGCGCTACAAGGGCGTACG
>JAAEQP010001778.1 GCA_024231375.1 bacterium
CCCAGGCCACGGACCGGATGAACCTACTCATGGTGCGCTCTCCCGTTCACGAAACGCTGCATCAAGCGCTCTCAACAGTGTGGGATCCTTTGTACGGGCCCGCACGTCTTCCCAGATGGCCCATTGCTCCTCGACGTTTCCTAACTTGCCAAGGGCCTGTCCCATGATGAAGAGTCCGCGGTCCACTTGGGCCGGATCGTCTTCCTGGGCTACGTACACATTCAGCGCATCGAGCACCCCGTCGTAATCCTCCTGCAGATAGAGTAGCCGTGCCAGGAGCATGAGCGCACGGGGCGGCGCTCCCTTGTCGATGGTCTCCCGAAGAAGGGTCTCCGCCGATCCGTAAGCCTTCCACGCATCCGAGTAGACACGGGCCAAGGCCATGGCAGCCTCATGTGCCACGTCGTCGCCTTCGCCGTAGATCATCGCGAAGTCGTAGTAGCGCTCGGCGTCGGTGTAGCGCTCGATGCCGGCCAATGAGTCGCCGCATTTCTTTGCGCACACGGCATGGGATCCCGATGCATCCGGTCTCAGACTCACGCTCTGGGTCAGCAAATCGAGGCAGGCCGCGAGTGTCCCGCTCGCGCAGGCGTCGCCCTTCTCCGAATCCTGTCCAAGCAGGGATCGCGCATCTTTCGAGCGAAGGCCGACGCCCTCGACGATACCCGTCACTGTTTCAAGGATGTCGCCGGCTGACACCGCGTCGGCCCCATCCGACAAGGCGAACGACGAGGCCCCTTTCACCAGAGCGCGGTAGTGCTGCGACATGGCCGTCTCGTCCGAGGCGTAGTCGGCCGCAAACATACCCCGGGCCGCCGATGCGATGGGAGTCAGTGCCGTCGCGGGACGCCGGTACGCCTCGATCCGTCTGCGGCACAGGGCCACGTGTCGGCTCCATTCGCCGGAATCCTCGCTGTCCCGCGACAGCCGGTCCGCCCAACAGGGCTCGCCCAGCGAGTCGAGCGCATTGACGAGGGTCGCGCGGTATTGCCCCTGCCAGAGCCGCGAGGTGTCGTACCACTTGAGGGCGCTGCTCAGCGCTCCTTCCAGTTCCTGGCGATTCCCTTCGTCGGTCCAGTACCGGATCAGGTGGTGCGCCGCCCGCAAGCCGCTCCGCGTTCGCGGGTGCTCCGCCTCCCATCGGCCGGCCATCTGGACCGCATCCTCAGGCGGAAGATGGGTGAGCACAAGGTCGAGGGCCCGGTCGCCGGCCACCGTGTCCGCATGGTCCCACGCGAACGCTCTCATCCACTCGGACATCTTGGTTGACCACGGCGCCGCCGTGCCGAGGAACTCGACCGCGTCAGCGCCCGCCTGGTCGCCGGCATGATCGTGTGCGATCCCCCGCGCCAAATCCCCTTTGTCCGCGTCCGGGCGTTCCCGCAACGCGTCGGCAAGCCGGGCCTCGAACGAACCCGGCCCGTAAGGCCCCGCCGACCACGCCCCGCAACAGACCAGCAAGGCCGCTATCGTCGCGCCACACGCTACAGACCTGGATCTAGCCAACACCATTCCCCTCCTTGAGCACCCCCATCACCGCGGATACCGTGTCCGGCAAGTGCCCCACCGTCAGCGAATGAAGTGAAACCTTCTCAAAGAACCGCGCCACCGCCGGGAGCATGGCGCCCAACGGCGGATGGGGGGGATGCATGTGGTTTATGAGCACCCGCAACGCCGTCGACGCGCGGCATGGCCCCGTGCGCGCGGCCCGGGCGAACGTGCGTTCGTCACGCTGAATCAACTCATGCGAACGCTGCGGATTCGCCGGCGGCGGCTCACCAACGCCCAGCGTATACATGCGGCCCCACTCCTCCAAGGGCTCCTGAACCGAAACCGATCGCGTCTCGCCGCCCTCGCCGGGCTCCAGAAAGAACACCCACCGCACCGGCACGTCGTCGCCGCCTGCCGGGATCGCGCCGGCCGCGGCCCGCTCAAGATCGCCGCTATCCATCAGTTGCCGGGTAAATGGACGAATCGTCCTGCGCGTGTGCAGCGGGTGGATTCGGCGCGATTCAAGGTCAACCGGGGCCACATCGTCCCCCAGCAGGATCAGCCCCTCCGCCTCCAGCGCCATGGCCAGCGTGGTCTTGCCGCTGGTCGACGCGCCCACGAAGATCGCCGCCCCAGATTCCGTACACACACTCGAAGCATGCAGAAACCGCAGATCGGGACGGCCACGCACCAGCAACAGTTGAATCAGGTCGTCCACCCGCGGCCATGTGTCCCCCAACGACAGGATGGCTGTCCGACCCTCGAACGATACGCGGTACCCGCCGTCCAGCCGTTCGATGGAGAGGTCGAACACAGAACCGTCGCCCGCACCGCCGTCTTGCGCCTCCCCCGACTGCGCACGCAACGTCTCGGCGACGGAATCGTCGTCCGTCCGGACGACAAACCGGCGCCCCAACGCCGTCCACTCAACTGCGGTGGCGCGGCTGTCCCCTACAGACACCTTGGTCAAACCAGCACCGTCAGGTGCAAATGGCCTTTACCTCGTCGCTCTGGAATTCTTCGTCGTCGTAACTCTCGACGACGGGGCTTTCGTACGGTTCCATCTTCGTCCTCCCTGGGCTCCGGGCTACTAGTTGCCCGGCTCCTCTGCATCGGCGTCAATGATGGCGTCATGGCGTTTGCCTCTCACGCCGTTTCTAGACTTCAAGGGTACACCGGCTAACTGGTATTTCGCAAGTGGACATCCACATTCAAACTTGACAGCAAACGCTGGCCCTTGGCACAATGTTGTTGTAGAGATGAGGATGGCACAGGTAGATGCTC
The DNA here is from genome assembly GCA_024231375.1 of bacterium. The sequence continues at coordinate 2,776 of JAAEQP010001778.1, forward strand.
AGAGTCGTACCGTCTTGGTTTGGGGAGACGTTCGCTCAGGGCTAGGCCGGAACTTGCGGGATTCGTCTGCAGGCCCCTGGGGAGAATTGGCGTATGGTTGATGTCGTAGACCGCTTGGCGCACGCTGTTGCCTGTGCGACGATTCTGACTGCTTGTCTTGTTGGTGTTGCGCGGGCCGACGTGCACGTCGGGGAAGAGCAGAGGGCCTGCATGACCGAGGAATGGTGGAACAGCACCGACCCTGAAAGGCCTCCTGGCACGCCCCCTTATCCCCCCAACGAGGAAGACGAAGGCTCAGTTCTGATCTATACCCAGCACGGCGATCTGATCGAACCGATCGAGGGGGGGCCTGGGATGGTGTGTTTCTACTCCCTATTGGGGAATGGTGCTGCCTCCGTTTCAGCGGAGGAAGTGACTGCGACCTCACTACATCTGAGGGAAAGGACCTCGCGGACAATGCGGTGACGGAGTTGGAAGACTGCCAGGATCCTGACTACGTGACCGTGTTTTCGCGCGATAACTCAGACCGCAAACACTTCATGGATACGGTCGGGTGTATCGTTTCCGCGGAGAAGGTCACCGGGCCGGATTTCGTTTACGCGCGACGGGCAGAATTCACGGAAGTGTGGTTCAAGACCGATGTCGACGCTGAGGGCCTGGACCGCTTCGGTACCTTTGATTTCAGCCGAACGGAATGCAGGACAAGCCACCCCGAGATCAATGCGACTGGTGGTGGCGAGACGGACACTTGGCATTTCAAGCAGATTGTTGTCTGCGCCGTCGAGCCGTCAGGAGACGCGATCATCCGGAAGGGGGTCGCGCGGGATGCCACCGTTGGGACGGTCGCTCAGCTCGGCATGAAGATGGCGAATGATATTGAGACGATCAATAAGCACCTGTGGGAAGACGAGGATGGCCCCGAGGGTTGGGGCCCATGGAGAGATCTCACGGGTATCGCGCCATGGTGGTTCACGGAAGATGCCAACGGGGATAAGTGGGTACCCGTCAGCGTGGGCACGTGGGACGAGGATGTGCGCGTCGACACGAAGTACGCGTTCGGAGGCTTTCGACACGATAGCGACTACCTGGCGATAGTGAACCTTTCGCGGTTGCAGGATACGGCGATGCTCGACCTCCTCCTGAGCAAATCGGATCATGTGCTCTACGTAACGGATATCACTGTCGCTATTGGTGTTGGGAGGCCGGGAAGGCCCGCGGCCATCGTGGAAGTCTCAGGATCTGCCGAGACTCTCTTGCACGAATGGGGTCACAACGCGGGTTTGGACTATCATGCAAACATGGCAAACCATGATTGCTGGCCGAATGACAAGCCGGGATACCCCCTCAATGTCATGGCACCCAGCGGTAATGGGCAATGGTACATCCGGCGAGGGTGTTGGCACATAGATGATGACGATTGTGATACAATGATACAGTACGACCAAGTTAACGCGTATGAGACAGAGGACTAGCTCTTAGTCTCGAACCTGGATGAAGGGCGGTGCATGAGCGTACCGTTCCATGTTCGGAGGTGATGAACGATGACACTTGAAGGTCGCGTTCGGGGTGCCATTTCGGTGAGGCCGTTGGCGTGTGTTGTGCTGTTCTCGGTGGCCGCGGGGGCGGTAGTCGCGCCGATTTCGCCGGCAGAAGAGCAATCTTCTGTCTCCGAAGCCGAGGAGCCCTATGTTGAGCCGCCGTGGCTTGCCGATACACGCCAGTACTTTCTCATTCAGGACCACAAGGAAGGGAAGAAGTGGGCCGTGCGCAGCCGGCGCCCGAAGCTGCATGAACGGACAGACGATGAGATGGTGTTTATCCTGGAATCTGGCCGGGCTGTCCTGGCCGAGAGGCGCGTGGACGGCCAGACGATTCTGGCGATCTCGAAGATGCTGCAACGGACCAAGCCGTCCCCGGAGGTCACGAAGTTCATTGACGAGTTCCTGAGCAAAGACCTGACCGGCAAGCGGATCGACCGGAATCACTACAGGGCGATGACGGAAGCCATCGCCGCGCTTGGATTGTACAGGTCGGACGACGCGTTCAAGGTGCTCTTCAGAGTCTCGCAGCCGGCCTTCTGGGAGAAACGTGTGTGGGCATCCGTGGAGAGCCCACCGGACGCGGACCGTTGGGATCCCCTTGACCGGCTTCGTGCAGAAGCGGCAGGTTGGATAGGCGAGTGGGATCCCGAGATCGCGGAGCCTGCTCTGCTGGAACTGGCGGAGATTGAAGGGCCCGGATCGCGGGTTGCGGAGGTCATTGATCTTAGGCTCGAAGTGATCGATCAGCGGAAGCGAGGGGTGTACGTCCGTGACAGTATACCCTGAATCTCCAGAATCGCGCCATGGGCATGCGTCGCCGGCATCGTGCGACTGACCTGGGGAGTCGGACTTCAGAGGAGGGTGAACCGTGGATTCTATGAACCGAGACGTTCCGGTCACTTCGTACGCCTGGGTTGGCCTGCTAGCACTGGCCTTGTTCGGACTCCCGGCGGCGGCGATCGAGATCACTGACCTGACAAAGGAGACGCCGGACTTCCGGCTGCTGATCCTCGAACAAAGACTTACCGAAGAATCGCTTGCCGAGATCAACGAGACACGATACACCCGGGACAGGGACGAGCGACATCGTCGTTTCCTAGCACTGACGAGCGACGCCAACGCCCCGTTCGAGGTCAGGCGCTGGGCGACGCTCGAAGTGATGCGCTACATGTTGAATCCGCTCGGTGAATACCATGAGGCGCTGCGGATGGGGGATGCGTGGCTCGCGAAGCACCCGGATGACCCGATGGAGATCAAGATCCGTTGCGCCTTGGCGAGGATCTACGTGGGGAGGGCGAGCTCGAAGAAGCTCGCGGAGCTTCAGGAGCGCGAAATCCGTGAACCCTTCAAGCCGTCCCGTCACGAGCGACTAGACGCCGTGCGACGGCTAATGGATCCCATCTTTGTCAAACACAGCGAACCCACCTATGACTTGGTTCGCGCGCATCAAGAGTACGCATCCGCGCTCGGTACACTGGGCACCGGAGTGCCGGACGAGTGGGAACGCAGCGATGAGGCGCAGGCGTTGGACCCGAGGGCGCGGGAGGCCCGGATGCTCAGGATGCGCCACGGGTTTCACCAGGAACAGGTTGGACATCTCAAGGCCGCCGAAGGACTTGTCCAGATGGTCATCGACGACCCGAAGGTGACGAAGGATGCGCAACTACTACAGGTCAAGGAAGGGGCATTGAGGTCCATTCAACACCATGCCATGCTCGCGGAGCAGGAGGCGCAGTGGGTCCTCAAACGCGCGGAAGGTGTGGAATCGCTCGTTGTGGACAAGGCCGTTGAGCAGGTTTGGCAAGAAGCGACCGAAGAATAGGGTGGAGGGGGCGAGCCTGCCGGTAGCCACCAGGTCTCCTCTGGAAGCCGTGATCGCCTGCGGCGACCGCACCGGGTGAAGCCGGATCGGTTTCTTCCGCGGCCGTCATCCTGAGGAACGCGCAGACCATGTTCGCCTGGTGGCCATTCTTAAGCGCGAACGGCTTCGGGTCACCCATCAGCACAGAAGACGCGTGCTCCGTTAACCACAGCTGCGTATTCCGACGATGACGCCCACGCAATCCGAAGGATTCCGGCCGGGTAATCCGAAGGAAGGCGGCCAGCCGTTCCGAGCGAAGCGGACCACCTAATCCGAAGGATTCGGGCCGCTTGTCGGAGCGTAGCGACGCGGGTCGTTCAAGTGTCTTTGTTCTTCTTACCTGATGGCTTGGTGGTAGTCAAGTCTTTGGTCTTGCGTTTTCGCATGGATTCTCCTTTGAGCGTGATGGTGTAGGCGTTGTGGATGAGTCTGTCAAGGATGGCGTCGGCCAGGGTGGGGTCGCCGATGGTCTCGTGCCAGTGCTTGACGGGGAGTTGGGCGGCGATGAGGGTTGAGCCTCGATCGTAGCGGTCTTCCATGACCTCGAAGAGGTCCCGTCTTTGTTCGTCCGTCAGGGGCGCCGTCCCCCAATCGTCGAGCACGAGGAGTTGGGCTCTGGCGAGGGCGCGCAGGAGTTTGTCGTAGCGTCCGTCCACCTTGGCGATGGCGAGGTCCTGGAAGAGGCGCGCGATGCGGAAGTACAGAACGGGGTAGCCCTCGCGGCAGGCTTTGTTGCCAAGCGCGCAGGCGAGGTAGCTCTTGCCGGCGCCGGTAGGCCCGGTGAGGATGACGTTGTGGTGTTGGCGGATCCAGTCGCAGCCGGCCAGGCAGAGCATGAGGGACTTGTCGAGCCCGCGGGGGTGTCGGTAGTCGATGTCTTCAATGGTGGCGGCCTGGCGTAGTCGGGCGCGCTTGAGCCGGGTTTTGAGGCGGCGGTTTTCGCGGTCGGTGTACTCGCAGTCCACGAGCAGGCCGAAGCGTTCGTCGAAGGTGAGGGCATCGCGGTCGGGCAGGTCCATTTGTTCGATGAGGGCCTTCTGCATCCCCGTGAGCCTCAGTTCGCGCAGTTTGTCGAGTGTGGGATGAATCAGCATGGTGGCGTGTTCTCCTTTCTGTCAGTGGCGTTGGTAATAGTCCGCCCCGCGCACGTTTTCATGCTCGATGGGCGGTGGCGCGGATGATTGTGTGGCCAGGGGTTTCTTGTCGAGTTCGTTGTTGAGGATGGACTTGACGCTTCGGTACGAGGGCGACTGGATGGCCAGGGCACGCAGGCAGGCGGCTTCGAGCCGGTCCACGCCGTAAACCTCGCCCAAGCGTTTGATGCCCATACAGGCGCGAAACCCCTGCTGGGGATGGGGGCGCGAGGCAATGATTTGCTTGGCCACTTCAGCGGTGGCTTGGCCGGCTTTGCCCACCCACCGGATAACGCGCTCGGGCGTCCATTCGGCGTGGGCGCGATGACTTTCGGGCATGTGTTCGTTCTTCGTGGTGTGGCGGTGCTTCTTGTGGGAACGCAGATGGCTGGCCACGCGCACGCCCTGGTGAAAAACCTCGACGGCCGTGATGGTCAAGCGGACGTGGACCTCCTGTTTCACCAGGCGGTAGGGGACGCTGTAGTAATGGTCGTCGGCGCGGACGTGGTAATCCAGACTCACGCGGGCCTTGACCCACTCGGCATACTCGTACCGGGTCGCGGGCAGTGGCACCAGGGCCGGTTTGTCCACCTTCTCGAACAGCGAGCGCCTCGAACCCTCGAACTGCTGGAACGGCCGGCGATTGTATTCCACCAGCAAGACGGAGATAGCCTGGTTCAGTTCCGTCAGGCTGAAGAAGGTGCGGTTTCTGAGCTTGGCCAGGATGCGTCGCTCCACCCCCTGGACGCCCGCCTCCACTTTGGCCTTGTCCTTGGGCTTCTGGACCCGGGTGGGCAGAATGGCCGTGCCGTAATGGGCGGCCATCTCGGCATACGTGGGGTTCGCATCCGGATCGTACCGGCACGAATACGAGACGCCGCTGCGCAGATTGTCCGGGATGACGAGCTCGGGCGCACCGCCGAAGAACTCGAACGCTCGCACATGCGAGGCGATCCAGTCCGGCAGGGTCTGGGTCCACGTGGCCTGCGTGTACGTGTAATTGCTGGCTCCCAGCGTGGACACGAAGATCTGTGCCTGACGGATTTCCCCGGTTTCGCGGTTGGTTACCGGCATCGTCATGCCGGCGTAGTCCACGAACAGCTTCTCTCCGGCCCGGTGGTCCTGGCGCATCCACACCGGCAGTTTGCCCGCCCACTGCCGGTAGAGCTCGCAGAATCGGCTGTACTCATAGCCGTCCGGATGGACCGCCTTGTACTCCTCCCACAACAGGAACAGCGTCACGCCTTTGCGTCGCAGTTCCTCGTGCAGATGCTGCCAATCCGGCAGCGGTCGGGGCGCATTCGTGGGCGACACCGGCGGCGCGAACAGCAACGCCTCCAACTCGCCGTCCGACAGCCCCTGCTGCAACGGCCAGGACAATCCCGCGCGTTCCGCTCGCTGCAGATACTCCCTCACCGTTGTGCGTCCCATCCCGCAGCTCTGGGCCACGGCCCGGGGACTCAGCTTTCCGCCCCAACTTAACCGTAATACTTCTCGGATCTTACGCATGGACAACCGCTCCGCCGACATCGCTCTCCTCCAGGTTGGTTAAACCAAAAAGGTGAACGATACCCGGGTTATCCCGCGTTCGCTACGCTCCCCCACTAAGTGGGCGGATTTCCCCGGGACAGGGTGGCGTGATCGCTCG
>JAAEQP010001779.1 GCA_024231375.1 bacterium
GATCGCCCACGGCTACTTGGCGCTGGTACTCGTAGTATTTCTTGTGAAACAACTCAACGAATTCCGGACAGGGCTGGGGATCCACTACCCGTTTGGTTTGCACGAGTTCCCGGAAGTATCCCTCGATTCTTGCAGTCTCCTCATCCGTGAGATCTGTGGGCACGACCTGTCCCCACGCGTGCCATGAGCACATGACCAGTACCAGGGTCGGCAGAGTGACCAATTGCTTCATCGAACTACTCCTTTTGTGCCGCATCGGTGGCGACATCCTGACAGCGTTCTCCTACGTGGATCAATTTCGCGGGATCAGGGACGGTGTTGCCTGTAATGCGCACGTTGCGGCTATCGCGCACGATGACGCCGAAGTGACCGGGCGTGTCGAGGATGTTCCCGCGGATGAGGACGTCTTCGGCGGCGCTTACGTACAGGCCCGCTCCGTGTCCTTCGCGAACCACGTTCTTTTCGAAGTGTAGCTTCTTGTGAATGCCGGGGCTGACCTTGTGGTTTTTGGTGTCGGCGAATACGGCGACTGCCGCGCCGTGGTGGCCCCGCCAGAAATTGCAGCCGACAAAAGTGTTTCCGCGCAAGGTTACATCGCGTGTGGCCATGCCCTCACACCAGTAGTCCGAATCGCAGCAAATATGCACGGCACCGGCGGAGCAGTATTCGAAGCGGTTGTTCTCGAGAAGCACGTCGCGAGACTGAATGAGAAATCCCCGGGCGCGGTTGTTGCGTACGGTACAGCCTCGAATCCGGACGCGCGGACAGGCATTCACATTGCCCACAATGCTCCCGGCCGTGACCGTTTCGGGAAGGGGAGCCGCGAGCCGTATCGTGAGACTCTTGGCGGATGCGTCCACTTCTAGGGACTCGACGGTCGCGGTTGCGGCGACTGTCAGAGGACTGGTTGGTGTGCCGAACTCCAGGACATCGCCCGGCCGGGGCGCCTGTTCCGGGGACCACCAGTTCTCGCGCGCAAAGGCAAGGCGGAAGGTGCGGTCGTCTATCCGTTGGGTCACCTTCAAGTACATCTGATGGATGTTCGCCGCGTCGTCGCCCATGGCTTCGAAAAGGCAGTCTTCGAAGCGAATCTCGCCGCGGCAGTTGTTGAAATGGGTCGCGTCGGCCGTGGCGGTCATCCAACGCCCGGAGCCCGGCGGAAGGGTGATGCAAAACTTCGTGAGCGACAAGTTCTCGCTGTTCGTCGCGTAGAGGCCCATGCCAGCAATCGTATGAATTGTGATGGATTCAAGTTGCACATCCGACGAGTTGCCGATGTGAAACCCGTTGCGCCCGTACACCTGGTAGCGCGCTGTGACATGGGCGCCCATCTCGGGCGGCTTCTGAGCGGTGCGAATTCGCATGGTGTTGTCGCCGACGCGCTCTGTCTTGTTGGTGGACTGCAACTGGTAGATGTCCGTGCCGGCGCCTACCCGGCGATTCTCCAGGTCGTAGGCCAGAACGGAGAGCACCCGTTGTCCTTCGCGCACCTGATGCGGCGGGGCCACGTTCAGGTCAAACCAGCCCTCACCCCGATCCACAACGCGCCCGCCCGCGAAAGGAAGGGGATCCATGTCGATGGTCAGGTCCGCAATCCTTACCCGGCGGCTATCCGCCACGGCAAACAAGGTGCCCGGTTCGTGGAGCATGAACAGGGCGCCCCGGCCCTCTACCGTCAAGCCATCGGCGTGGTGGAGCACAAAGAAGGTCCCGTGCTTGCCGGGGCCCTGGATGTCGAAACGGCCCGGCCCAAAGATCAGCGTGACATCCTTGACGTCCGCGCAAGCTTCAATGGCCTTCCGGATGGCAGGCGTATCATCTTTGCCGTCATTGGGGACCGCGCCAAAATCGGCAACATTGACGGAAATGCCGTCCGCACCCCAACAGAAGCTGCCCGAACAGAGAGCAAGAACCACGAGTATTGCCAAGGCAAAGGCATGGGTCTTCATCCTTCTACATCCTTCTCAAGTATCTACGACTAGTCCTTCGGTGGCAGCGCCCACGGTTTGTCCAGGTACGCGCGCACGGCCTTCGGGTCATCCAAGAATGGGCAGATGTAGCTCAACACCGCCTCCGCTCCGTCCCCGCAGATATCCTTGGTCCATAGATTCGGCGCCTTGGCGTCACGCAGGTGAGAGTACCAGTTGAAGGTGCTGATCCCATCGGCCCCGTCTCCGTAGGCCCTAAGAATTGTTGTGCACAGGTCATATTTGAACTGGGCGAGTGCGCCATCATCATCCTTCAACAAGACGGGGTGCTCATTATCGATTACCTCATGCATCCACGCCGACTGGGAAAACACGGAGGGGTACACACCCACGTCCGTGCCCTTCGCCAGCTCCACGAATTCCTTGGTCA
>JAAEQP010001780.1 GCA_024231375.1 bacterium
CCCGTAGCGTGCACGTGGCGGCGGTCCGGCTCAACGAAGATGGAACCGAAGGCGATGGCGCGGAGGTCTGGTACGACAGAGAACACGGCGTACTCCAGCGTATGACATTTCGGGACCGCGAAATCGTCGTTCGCGACGACGGCCGCTCACGGCTGGAGTACACCGCTGGCGCCGATTTTGCCCTCAAGACTGAAAGCACGGACGCCATGGGCCTCGTGCGCAAGGTCATGAACGTCGCACGCATCACCGAGGGATACGAGCGCGCCCCGAGCGAGGATCGCGACGTGGAGGGCGTCCCTTGCCAGTGCTACATGGACATGGCGCCGGACGGGAGCAACGCGCAGATGGCTTGGGTGGATGCGGAGGGCAGGCTGCGGCTTCATCAGGAGCGGACCCGGACGGCCGACGGCACGTATGTGCCCGATGACCTGGTCACGATCACCTACAACGAGCCCCACGACCCCACCGTGTTTGAGGTTGCGCTGGGGCCGAACGTGAAGATCATCGACCAGTCGCAATCCGACACGGTTCTTGCCCACCGCTTCAATCCGGACGACGCCCTCGCCGCGCGCGAAGTGCTCGGGCTGGTGTTCGCAGTGCATGAACTCGAAGTCCTCGACGACGGTCGCCTCTACCTCGTGAGTTCGCTGCGTCCGTCCAAGGAAACGGTGGACACCCTGGGCCCCATTCATTGGAACCGGCGCGAAGGGCATCGCACCTACGACAGCTACGGACGATTCGCGCTGACTTCGTGGTGGGACCGCATGCCGGACGGGACCCTCATTGAAGAACCGATGCATACGAAAACGCTGATGGAACTCGCCCACAACGGCGTCACGGTGCGGTGGTATTTGCTGCAACCCGCCAAAACCTGGCCAGGGATGTATGACCGGCTGCGGATTTCCGGATACGTCCACACGGACGGCAAACTCCAGAAGATGCATGAAGACGCCGGCGAGGAGTGGTTCGACAAGTATCGGCCTCTTCTGGAGGTGGAGTTGCCCAAGGAACGAATCAACCTTGATTCGGCACTGCAGTTGGCTTGGCGCGATGCATGCGAGTTGGCGCCGATTGCCTACGAGATGCACGCATTCGCGGGTAACCGCGCCCTGACCGAAGAAGAGCGCCAGATGCACCTCAATACCGGCTCCAGTCCGGAAGAGGTGGCGAAGCTCAACGTCGTCAATCGGGAACGCGTCACCGACCTGTCCGAGGAGACGTTTCTGTCCGCCGTCGGCAACAACCTCGCTGAACTACCGCCCATTCCAGACACCGTCCTTGCCGCAATGGCTGAAGGCCCGACCGTCCTGGCAGATGCTAGGTCTTACAACAGCAGCTGGGGTTTGGCCGACGTTCTCGCGGGCAGCCAAATGGGATACATCGACAAGACCGGCGCCGTCGTTATTGAGCCGCAGTTCGGGGAGGCGGAGCCTTTCTCCGAGGGCATGGCCGCTGTCCGCGACATCCCCGCAAAGGGTCAGGCGTGGGCCTTGGCGCCGTGGGGATACGTGAATGCGGCGGGCGACCTGATTATCCCGTTTCAGTTCAAGGAAGCGTGCCCCTTCTCCGAAGGACGCGCCGCGGTACTCACCGAGACGGGGTGGGGACACATTGACAAGAACGGAAGCCCCATCACGCCCCCGGGGTACGGTAGCCTGGGTTCGTTTCACGACGGACTTGCGCCGTTCACCGTGGCCGACAAGAGCGGGTTTGTCGATCGCGACGGGGCGGTCGCCATCGAGCCGCGGTTCGAATCGGCCTGGGAGTTCAGCGAAGGACTGGCCATCGTCAAGATCGAGGGCACGTTCGGCTTCATCGACACCTCGGGCATGATCGTCATCGAGCCCCGCTACGAACAGGCGCGTCAGTGCAAACAGGGACGGATTCCGGTCTGCACCGACGGCAAATGGGGCCTTATCGACCACACGGGAGCGACTGTCCTTGAGCCGACGTTCGACGCCATCTGCGAGTTCAGTCAGGGCAGGGCGTGCGTCATGTCGGAGAGCCTCTACGGGTTCGTCGACCTGAACGGGAATGTAGTCATACCGGTCGTCTACGAAGACACGACGCTCTATTTCAGGGAAGGTCTCGTGAGCGTCTCCAGGGGCGGACCGGAGAACCGCTTCATGATCAACCTCCAAGGCAACGTCGTGCCGGACATCCGTGCCCAACAGTTTGCCGACGGCCTGTCGCCCGTGCAGGACTTCTCAAAGAACGCGGAGCACGGATACTGGGGGTACGTCGATCACACGGGCCGATTTGTCATCGAGCCCACCTTCGAATACGCCAGAGCGTTCTCGGAAGGGCGTGCCGCCTTCGCCATCAACGTTAACTGGAAGGCGCTCAACAACTCCAGTTGGTAGGCGTTCAGTGCCCTGCCACGTTCTACAAGAGCGGCTGGCCCTTCTTGAGCATGGGGTGCAATGGGCACTCGCTGCACTTCGGGGTGCGCCGACAGAAATCCTTGCCTGCGAACACGATGAGGCCGTGATACTCCTGGAACCGGTGCAGGTCCGGTTCCAGGCGTCGTTCGAACAGGGCGCGTAGATCCTCGTAGCCGATGTCCGGCGGGCACAACCCGTGCCGGCTGAGGATGCGGCGGGTGTAGGCGTCGACCACGAAGACGGGCATGTTGCATGCGTACAGGAGGATATCGTCCGCGGTCTCAGGGCCGATGCCGTTCACGGCGAGCAACTCGGGCCGCAACTCGTCCAAGGGCCGCCGCGCCATGCGCTTCATGCTGCCACCGTACCGTTCCACGAGATAGGCGCAGAAGCTCCGAACGCGCTTGGTCTTGAGGCGGAAGTACCCGGATGGACGGAGCGCTTCGTGCAGAACCTCGTCCGCCGCGTCCAGAATCCGGCGCGGCGCCAGCAATTTCGCCTGTTTCAGGTTGGCAATGGCCTTCTCGACATTGGTCCATGCGGCGTTCTGCGTCAACACCGCGCCCACGGCGATCTCGAAGGGCGTATCCCCCGGCCACCAGTGGGTGAGGCCGTAGTGCTTGCTCAGAAGGCCGTATAGCCGTTCCAATGAGCGCTTCGTTGCAGTCGCGGTCACTTCCGATTCATCTCCATCCATTTCACGCCGAAATCCACCGCAGCTCGCTGCGGGAACAGCCACGATTGAGCGCACGCCACCTCGCCCGGTTGAATGCCGTGGGCCTCAAAGAATGCGTCCTCAACGGCCCGGAAATCGTCGTCGCACACGTCCAGATCGCGGAACTCGACCCACTCCCGTACTCCGTCCACCAGCATCGGCGCCCCGGTCGTAATCGTCCGCTTGGCCGGGTAGTTGGCCCGGTGCTCGGAAAGATGGAGCGACGTGTTACGACGCGCTCCAAGAAAGAGCACATGTCCGTCCAATGCGTAAATTCTGGCAAGGGGACCGGCGTCGCCCAGGCCGAACTCAAGCGGGTGGGCGCTCGCGATCTCCGCTGCATGGAGTCCCCACGCCGCGAAGGAAAGCTGCGGGTGGGCGCTTCGCACAACGCCCGGTTGCCCACGGAAACAATCCGGGATGGCGCCCATTTGCCGGGTCGGCGTCATGGCCGGATGGTAGGCGGGCATAGTGTGCCGAATGGTGTCCCACCACGACGCGGGTACAGGCGGACTCTCCCAGCGCGCGGGGTCGCTGAGGTCGCCCGAGAACGTGGGCATCACAAGTGTCCCGGTGTCGCCCAGGACCGCCTCCAGGGCCAACACCACGGCCACCGGCCCACCGCACACCCAGCCCAGGCTGCTCAACGACGAATGCACCAGCAGCGTCATCCCTTCCCGTACGCCCAAGGCGCGCAGATCTCGCGCCAAGGTTTCAACTGTTGCCGGTCCTGTGTCCTGTGCCTTCAGGACTACGTCTTGTTCGCTCACGTCCCCCTCCGTCGCGGTTGCTCCGGCTTGCGCACCCGGACCTTGGCGCCGCCGATCTGCACGAAATCGGTCACATGATGGGCCTTCTCGACGGTCACTTCAACCCAGCCGCCGTCTTTGATGCCCAGCACGGCCCGGGCGGGGATGGCCGGTCCCAGGATGTCGCAGCCGCTGCACGCGCGGCCACCACAATTGTAAGGGGTAGACCATTATTCTATACTGCGAGCGTGTGAAGGGCGGTCGAACTGGACGCCTAGGCGAAAGGCGGGAAATCTCCTGCGTCTTTCGGGGGGTGAGGTCGTCGAATCCGGGGCAATCTCGGAAGCCGATTCTTGGCGCCATCATGACCTCCACGGCAATGTCCGGATGATTCACGCGCTCTGAGTAGATCTGGGCCAACGTGCCGAAGCCGTAGGTACCTCGAAGGAGGGTTATGTGATGTCGGGAAAACGTCTTCTAGGGCCGGCGTATCTGGCCTTGTTCGTGGTTGCGGTCATTGCTGCTTTCGTCGTGAGAGCCTACCTTCTCACGCCACCCGACGACGCGCCGATACCGGCGTCAGAGCCCGAAGCCAAGCCCATGACGCCGGAGGAGGTCTTGACCTCCGGAACGAAAGCCTATTCCCAGTTCGACGAGGAACTGGTGATCCGTCATTTCTTCGAAGATCGCACCGGCGGGGTGTTCTTGGACGTAGGGTGTTCCTGGCCCATCAAGTTCAGCACCACATTCTATCTTGAGAGACATCTGAACTGGACCGGGATTGGGATTGACGCGCAGGATTTCTACCGGCCGTTGTGGGAGAAGACGCGACCGAATTCGAAGTTCTTGGCCTTCGCCGTGTCGGACAAGTCGGGAGAGAAGCTCAAGTTCTTCGTTGCGCCCGAGGCGCGGGGCGTGTCCTCTTTGTCGCGCGATCATGTGGAGTCATGGGAGCACGAATCCGTCGAGATCGAAGTCGAGACCATTACCTTGAACAAGCTGCTGGATGACAAGAGCGTTTCCAGGATCGACTTTCTTTCGATGGACATTGAGGGAGCAGAGATCGGGGCGCTCAAGGGGTTCGACATCGAGCGATTCCGTCCGTCGCTGGTCTGCATTGAGATTTGGCCGGACAACACGCAGATTGTCAAGGACTACTTCGCCAAGCATGGCTACGAGTTGATCGAGCGCTATCGCGAATACGACAAGATAAACTGGTACTTCAGGCCC
>JAAEQP010001781.1 GCA_024231375.1 bacterium
GGGCAGGTGTGCCACCCACAAACTCGTTTGTGGGTGTCTTAACGTGCTAGCCTTTCACACACAGGGACGATGTGGCTACAGACTCGAAAGGAAGGATTCCATGAGCAGTTTCAGCTATCGCGGATGCACAGGCATGGTCATGCAGGCCAATTCAAACGCGGCGAGCGCGCGTACCAAGGCAGACCAGCAATCCTTCCGCGTGGAGGAATTGGAGCGCCGCGTCGACCGCCTGGGGTTGGCGTGTCAGGCCTTGTGGGAGATCCTGCGCGAGCAGACCGAGATCACCGACGACGAACTGATGAGCCGCATGGAAGAAATCGACCTGCGCGACGGCAAGGCCGACGGAAAGATCGGTGCGGAAGTGCTGGCCTGTCCCACCTGCGGCCGTCATCTCAACTCGCGGAATCCCACCTGCATCTATTGCGGCACAGAGGTACTGCCCGGTCCGATTGCTGGCTAGCGCATCCAGCCCGCATGTGCCGCACGACCGATCAGTCCACCGGCCCCGGCCGAACGATCTCCGGCGCACTCGCAATTCGCGGACGCACCGCCAGCCAATCCACCCCTTGGAACTCCGGATCCGGGATGGCGCGGACCTCTTCTTCGCCACGGAACGGGCACATCGTATCCACCCACGCGATGAGGCGCCGAACCTCCACATCGTCGACCTTCACGTCATGGTGCTTCCCGCTCGACGCGATCTCCACCAAGCGGCTCTTGTACGACAAGGCCGTCATCGGCGGCGGTGTCACGTACGCCTTCGGGTCGACCGTGCTATAACCTTCTACCATTAGCGTCCCCGCGATGTTGAAGCCGGGCGGCGGATTCTCCGGTGCGACGTACGGCGCACCCCACGTGGGCTTGCCGATGATCGTCAGGTAGGGTTCCGTGAAGACGTTGGAACCCGGCCGTTCCGTCATGTCGAAGGTCTCACGGCCTTTTCCCTCGCCCTCATGACACTTGGCGCAATGCTTGTCCAACACCGGCCGCACATAGCGCAGGTAGCTCACCGTGTCCGTTCCCCACGGCGGCGGGTCGATGTCGCGGGGTTCGCGCTTCAACCCGGCCACGTCACGAGACATACCGGGCGCCCGACTATGCAACTCATGGCATCCCAGGCACCCGCGGCTCTCGCCCGGCATCACATTGACGAAGCTACGCATGGTCTGCAACGCACGGTAGTTCTCATCCAGCAACTGAAAATGGAGCGCCATGCCGGGCGGCGCGTTGAACGCCACCGAACCGTCTGGTTCGATAGGCACCGTGCCCAACACGCGCTTCACGCCCTCCGACTGGACCGCCGACACGACCGGACCCGTGGACGCGTACGGACGCTTGTGCCAGTAGGTGTACGTTTTCGGGTCGATGTTCAGCACGCGCAGGTACCGCGCTTTCCCGCGCAACGCTTCCGGCGCGCCCTGATACACGTTGGTGCTGTAGATGACGCCTGAGCCGGGATTCGCCCGGTCTTCACGCTCCGGCCAGATCGTGCGGTCCACGACGACCGGCGGCTTCACCCGCGGACGAAGCGGGATAGCGTGAAACACGTGGTTCGTGCCCTCGTAGATGAGTTCGCGGTTGCCGTCCACATCCATCAGATACAGGACGAACTTGCCGTTCCGGTTGGCCGACACCACGAAGTCCGTTTCGCTAAGGGGATAGGGCGAATAGTAGGCTTCGTACTTGCCCGCGGCATGGTACTTGGGAGATTCCACGGGGTCTACAGGTCCGTTGCCCGATTCCGGCCATGCCACATCGGCTGTTACCTTGGTCAAGCCGTCGGGGAAGTTGAACCCCTTCTCGTGATCGATGATGCCGACTGACCCGCTGAACCAGTTGTGGTGCGCGCTTCCGGTGAACATCACGCGTCGGCTGCCCGGGATGTTGCGGGCGTCCTTCAGTAAATCGGGCCACACGGTCTGGTTGACCCAGAACGTGTTGGACTGGCTTCCGTCGGGGTTAACGGTCCATAGGCTCTGGGCGCGCCACAGCGGTTTGTCCGTGTACTCCCAGCGGGTGTAGATAAGCCGCCCATCGTCCATCACTGACGGGAGGTAATCAGGCTCGTTGTTCGCCGAAATGAGGTACACATTCTTCCCATCCCGGTCGCAACGCGCCAACACGAACGCATTGGTCGGCGGCATGCACCGCACATACGTGTGGCTTCGCGTGGTCGAGAACACAATGTGCTCGCCATCAGGCAGGTAGATGGGGTCGAGATCGTCGTACGGGCCGTCGGTGAGTTGAACCAGCCCCGTGCCGTCCACGTTAACTTCGTAC
>JAAEQP010001782.1 GCA_024231375.1 bacterium
GGCAACGAGGCTCATAGTGGAGCCGGTATGAACGTGGCCGCCCGTCCCGACGGCCTGTGTATAGAATGTCGGTTCATCGGCAATGTGGCGCCGGGGCCCGGGACCCGTTCCGGTGGAGGCGTTTCGGTCGATGGCGCGATGACATTCCGCCAGTGCGTGTTTGAGGGTAATGTTGCGGGTAGGGGAGGTGGTCTATCCGGTAGCGGCGATCTTGTCTTGAGTCGGTGTCGCTTCACCGAGAATGAAGCCGACGAGGGGGGAGGGCTGTACTGTTCGCCTGGGGCTTCTCGTGTGAGCGATTGTGTGTTCGAAGGCAACACGGCGCGTGACGGCGGCGCCGTTCACACGCGACATAGTGGACGCGGTCGCGGGCGCACCGTGCCCGCGCCACCCGGTGCGACGTTCGTTCGGTGCCGATTCGCTGGGAACGTGGCTCATGGTTCCGAGGGTGGCGGTCTCTACAATGACAACACCGATGTGACCCTGGCGAATTGTCTCTTCGTGGGCAACGCCGCCGACGATGGCGGAGCGGTGTTCAGCCGCAACGCCAATCCGATATTGACGCATTGCACATTGGCCCAGAACCGAGGCGGGGGTCTTTGGGACGAGGACCATGGCAGTGTCCTGGATCATTGCATCGTCTGGGAGAACGAAGGCGATGGACTCTTCGGGGCTGCACTGGTCACCCATAGCGACGTGGAAGGTGGCTGGTCGGGCGAAGGGAACATTGATGTCGATCCCTGTTTCGCATCTCCAGGCCATTGGGAAGGCGCGGCTTTGGGGCGAGATTTGAGAAGCGGTTTCTGGGTGGACGGGGATTACCATCTCAAGAGCCGGGCCGGCCGTTGGGATTCCTGGAGCGAAAGCTGGGTGCAGGACGAGGTGACGAGTCCCTGCGTCGATGCAGGCGA
>JAAEQP010001783.1 GCA_024231375.1 bacterium
AAAGAAGGAACCTCCGAGGAGTCCTCCTTTCCCGTTTGCCCGTGGTCTCGCGTGGCGTTATGCTGAACCGGGACGGCGAGGGGCCGGGGAGTCAATCGAATGGGGCGAAAGTACACGCGGGCGGGATTTCGGAGCAGCGCGAAAGGGGCGTGGCATCGCGGAGGCGGTTCCCCGGACCCTGTGGCGGGTACACGCATCTCGCCGGAGCAGGCCAAACGGCTTCTGTCCATCGGGCTTATGGCCGCGTGCGGCCTCTACCTGTCGGGACTCCTCTTCGCAAAGACCCGTGAACGAACCGTCCCGCCGGCTGTCAGTACGGTGGCGACCGTTGTGTCCAAGGCGGTTGAGGAAGATAGCAGGTACTATCTCGTCCTCGACATCCCGCGCGAAACGGGCGATCCCATCCGAGCCAAGGTGCGGGTGGAGGAGTCGGAGTGGCGTTCCTTCGAATCCGGCGACCGCGTGGGCGCATCCTATCGTGCGACGATCGACGGCGCGAGGGTGGACGAACTGCACCGCATCGACCCTGACGCGGGCGTCGCCGAGACGGATCCCGCGGAACCGAGCCTGGCTGAGTGAGTTGGCTCTGCGCCTACCTGCCTGCCCAGTAGTCGAACACCAGCACGTCTTCCAGTATCGGCTTCAGAAGCGCCACATACTCCTGGTGCGCGGGATGGGGGCCATAGGCGTCGCGATCTTGCACACTCAGGAACGTTACCACGAACCCGTGCGTGAACCCCTGAGCCTTGGCGCCGGGTCCGACTTCGGTGCCCCACTCGAAATCATGGATGAGGTCCATCTTGGAGGCCAGCGCTCGGAACCCGTTCTCGGCCTTGCGGATGTCCTCGGGCGCTGTGCCTTCCTTGAACTTCATCAACACGACATGACGCAACACCTGGACGGGTTCCTGCGCGCCCAGTTCTCCGTCGCCGCTGGTGGCGATGTTCAGCGACAAGCATCCGCCTGTGAGCATCGCAAGAAGAACCAGACTCACGAGCACTGATCTTCGCATGGTAGTTCCCTTTCTGTTCGTCTTCGGGCGTTGGCTTCCGTTGTGCGTCCATGGTAGCACTCCGGGTGGGGGACGCGAAACTGGCGACAAGCCGTCCGCTGTCTCTCGAA
>JAAEQP010001784.1 GCA_024231375.1 bacterium
AACAGGCAACCGTCGCGATTAACCGGGGAGTCATTCGGTATATCCAGGGACACTGGAAGAAGGCAGCAGCTGATCTTGGCGAGGGAATCAGCTTGTGTGAGAATCCCCCTCTTGCTGGAGCCACTTCCTCCTTTGGCGCTGCCACGCGCGAGCAAATACCCGTTCAACAGGCAACGCGACCCTAGAGTCCCACCTGTCCTCCCTTGAACGGTTCTGGGAGTGAAAAGGTGCGCGAACATGCGCGCTTCTCTGACG
This sequence comes from bacterium, assembly GCA_024231375.1. The sequence continues at coordinate 256 of JAAEQP010001784.1, forward strand.
ATGCTGGTCGCGCACACTGGCCGGCGACGGCCGGGTGACTCACCGGCAGCAACGCACAGGGAAAAGGGGGAGTTTCCGGCCCTGGGGGGAATCTCGATTCGACCGTCCCTGCCGGGACTAGCACCCCCCCGGAGGCGATCCAAACCAGTCGCCTTCTGCCGGTGACGGCTCGTCGTGGCGTGCTGGTGCGATTACCCGGATGGCGCCGAGCGTTGCTCCCGAGCCGCTTGCGTGGTACAGTGTGAGTCCATCAGGAAGCAGAAGGGGGCAAGAGAATGAGTCAGTCCTTCAGGTTTGAGCATCTCTTCAAGATTCTGGCAGGGCTTTGCATTGGTATCAGCCTGTACTGGCTATGGCCGTTCTTGTCACCTTGGCTGAGGCCATCCGAATCCGCCGGAGATCTTGCCTTCGCAGTACTCATGGGCGCCCTGCTGGGCATTCCGGGCTTCTTGGGATGCTATTTCGGCTTCCAAGGCTTGCGCAAGACTGACCCGGCAACAGCAAGACGACTCGTTGGCTCATATTGCCTGTTTCTCGTAGTTGTTCTAGGAGGACATGTGAGCGCCGGGATGGAGAGCTTTGCGCACTTGAGCGAAGCTGCCGCAATCTCAATCAGCTATCTGGTAGCGACGGTTGCGGCAACAATCGTCTATTGGTTCACAAGCCGGTATTGCCTCCGCAGACTTGGCCATCAGTGTGCTCCTGTTCGACGATCGCTGTCGAGACTGCCCATCGCTCTTGTCGCGCTCCAAGTGTGGGAAATGACCCAGCGTGTGCTCCTAGAGGAGTTGCCGGAAAGGGGAGCGAATGCACTCATGCGTGACGGTCCGCCGATCATTGCTTCAATAGCTCTTGCCATAGTCGTCTACAAACTGGGCGTCTGGCTGTTTGTGGAACAGGGGTCGACTGCCGAACAAGAGGCTGCAGCAGGACCTCGCCCCGCCCCGTCTGCTGAAGCCTAGCGTCCGGAAGGCAACAACATGAAGCGAAGCGTCCTGCCGGCCATTCTTCTATCAGCTATTCTTGCGGGACACGTCCCCTGTAGTGCCGGCGAAGCATCGGACACGAAGGACCCCTGGGTCCAATGGCACCGCCCCGTCGACAACCCCGCCTTTGACACGACCAAAGGCAATAACCATGACTCCATTCTCTTTGTTGAGCCTGAGTTGGAATACCCGTACCACCTGATCATAAGCCACACGCCTGAGGCAGCCCATCTGTGGCGAGCCAAGACGTTCTCGTGGAGTAGCGAGGACTGGGAGCTCGTGTCCGACCAATACAAGATCGCAAAGCACTACGAGTACGATGACGGGATCAAGGTGGATGGCACCTACCATGTCTATGAGGCCGGCAAGGTATACACATATTCAGGACCGCTCGAAGATGCCAGCGGGAAATGGACGCAAGCCGGCACGTTCCCTCACAAGCAGTGTGATGACGCAGGAGTCTATTACGAGGAGGGTGTGTTCCACTTGTTCGGCGAGTACGGACACTTCCCTCATGGGCCGGACGGAACCAGCCTCGCCCATTTCACCTCCACCACCGGCCTGGGCGATTGGAAACTGGTAGACGCGAAAGCCGTCGACCCCAATCCCGGCGGAGGGCACACGTACGGCGTGGGAGACCCGACGATTGCCAAGATCGACGGCCATTACTACATCTTCTGCGACCGGGAATCGGAGGGCAGTCCCTACAAGGTCGTTGCATGGCGATCAACCGACATCAACGAACCCTTCGAGTACTTGGGCAAAGCGATCACCCCGCGATCGGATGAAGTGGACGACTGGGACAACTACAGGATCCAAGACCCGGACATCGGGTACATCCCCGAACTCAACCGATACGTCATGACGTGCAACATGAAAGACCACGATGGAAATCCGGGTGGCCGTTTCCCGACCATGAAGGGAGGTCAGACCCGCGTCATCGGGGTCTTCTACTCGAACAAGGAGCTGAAGGCGACGGATGAATCCGCGCCTTAGCTCAGCCGTTCGGCTGAGGGGTGACTGACATGACCAAGCGCAGACTCATGCTGGTCAGGCTGGCAATCGCTGCCCTGGTCATCGCAATCGCCGTACGGTACCTTGTCGTAGACCGCTCGGTGCAGCATGGCCTCTCTCGTCTCGATGTGAGAAAGGACAGAATCTTTCGAGTCGAGGTATTCGAGCAGGACCATTGTTGCGGCGGACCCAAAACCGAGCTCATCACGCTTCCTCAGGAAATGCATAGCCCTGTCCTGTCGGCGCTGCATCAGATCGACTGGAGCTCGGTCGACGGCGGATGCAAATGCGGAACGAGCGGAACACAGATTCTCATTCACATGCGTGGTGAGCCGTCCGTCGCTCAGGTTTCGTGCACGGGATGTGGCGACTTCGTGCTGCACGATGGCAATGGCGGTGTACATTCGTACTTCAGAAGCAAGGTGCTGCGCGCTTGGATCGACAAGCATTACTGGAGTTTGAAGAAGAAAGACAAGATAGCCGAACCAGTCGCCGCAGGGGACGCCGCAGGGCCTCCACCGTGAATCCGACTGGGTCGGGTGGCGTCCTATCCTTGCCTTCCGCCTTGGCAATTCCTCACCGCCGATTTTCCTCGTCCCCTGTTCATCAGGTATCATAGCCCGGTTTTGCGGTTTGCGGTGAAATGGTAGTAGGAGACGTGCAATGGCCCAGCTCAAGATGGAGATGACCGACCTGAACAACGTGCCCGATATCCCGATGCCGGATGGCTACATATTGCGCGCGTTCCAGGACGGCGACGAGGCCGGTGTGGCGCGGATATACGAGGCGTCGAACTTGGGCAGTACGACCGCCGAAGCGGTGCGCGAGAACATGCTGGGCGACGAGCGGTACAAGCCTGGCCGCATCTTCGTGATCGAACACAACGGCGAACTCGTCGGCACCAGCGCGGCCTGGACCGATAAGGACGACCCGTCCGCGGGCTACCTGCACATGGTCGGGGCGTTGCCCGGTCATCGTGGCAAGAAACTGGGCGCCATCCTGACCGTCGCTTCGATCAACAAGAACCGCGAGGATGGCTTCTCGGTTCAGCGTCTTCATACGGATGACGATCGCGAGGCCGCGGTGCGTCTGTACCTGGACCTTGGCTATGTCCCCTTGTTCACGGAAGAAACCCACCCCGGCCGTTGGCAAGCCGTGGCCGAACGTATCGACCGGACCGCGGCGCTGGCCAAGGCGCGGTGGGAGAAGAAGCCCGAGACGGCCGACTCCGAATAGCGCCGCCCCTGAGCATGTTAGACTTCCTACTATGAAACGCGATTTCGATGTGATAGTCGTCGGCGCCGGTCATGCCGGGGTCGAAGCTGCCCTGGCCTGCGCGCGGACGGGGTTGCGCACGCTGTTGACCACCATCCAGTTGGACAATATCGCGAAGATGAGCTGCAACCCCGCCATCGGCGGCATCGCCAAGGGCCAGGTGGTCCGCGAGATCGACGCGCTTGGCGGTGAGATGGCGCGCTGCATCGACCGCACCGGCATCCAGTTCAAGATGCTCAACGCATCCAAGGGGCCCGCCGTCCATTCACCCCGTGCTCAGGCCGACCGCACCGCCTACCAGTACGACATGAAGCGCGTCTGCGAGCAGCAAGCTAACCTGCATCTGCGGCAGGCGCTGATAGACGAACTCATCGTGCAAGACGGCGCGGTCGTGGGTGTCCGCACCGCGCTGGGCGCCGAGTTCTCGTGCCGGGCCGTCATCGTGTGTACGGGCACCTTCCTCAAGGGATTACTCCATTTCGGAATGGTCGAGGTGCAGGGCGGCCGCGCCGGTGATATGCCCGCCAACGCCCTCACCGACTGCTATCGGAATCTGGGCTTCACCGTGGGCCGTCTGAAGACGGGCACCTGTCCGCGCATCCACAACCGCAGCATCGACTACGACGCATTGCAGGAACAGCCCGGCGACGATCATCCCCGCCCCTTCTCCTTCTCGACACCCGTCGAAGGGTTCGACCCGAACCGGATCATGTGTTGGCTCACCCATACCACCACCCAGACCCGTGACATTATCCAGGCCAATCTCGACCGGTCGCCCCTGTTTTCCGGCAAGATCGACGGCGTGGGTACGCGCTATTGCCCCAGTATCGAAGACAAAGTGATGAAATTCCCTGATAAGGAAACCCATCACATCTTTCTGGAACCCGAAGGACTCGATACCGAAGAAATCTACGTCAACGGCTTGTCCACGAGTCTGCCCGAGGACGTGCAGATCGCCATGCTCCATTCCGTGCCTGGATTGGAACAAGCCGAAGTGGTGCGTCCAGGCTACGCTGTCGAATACGATTTTGTTCAGCCGACCGAACTCAAACCCACGTTGGAGACCAAACGGGTCCGCGGCCTGTACCACGCCGGACAGATCAACGGCACATCCGGCTACGAGGAAGCGGCGGGGCAAGGCTTGTTCGCGGCGCTCAACGCCATCCGCGCGTTGAACGATGACGAACCGCTCTACATTCACCGCAGCGAAGCCTACATTGGCGTACTGGTCGACGATCTCGTGACCCGAGGTGTCATGGAGCCGTACCGACTGTTCACGTCGCGCGCCGAGTACCGCCTTGTGCTGCGACACGACAATGCCGACCTGCGAATGGCCAAGTACGGCATCGCCGACGAGACCTTCCGGAAAGAGGTCCGCGAGAAGGAAGCACAGGTTCTGGCCGAGGTGGATCGGCTCGAAACCGCGGCGGTATCGCCGTCGGCGGATGTGAACGCCATGCTCGACGGACTGGGGGAGGGGCCCATGGCCGAGCCTCAGCCTGCGGCGCGGCTGTTGCGTCGTCCGAACGTGCGCCTGGACCATGTGTGGCGCATCGTGCCGCCACCAGCGGCATTCGACACCGAAACGGCCGAGCAGGTCGAGATTCAAGTGAAGTACAGCGGCTATATCCAGAGGCAGGAACGCGATATCGCCCGGTTCGAGAGCGCTGAATCGCGTACCATCCCCGGCGACATCGACTATTTCGAAGCTCCGGGGATGCCGTACGAGAGCAAGCTGCGTCTCGACCAGGTCCGGCCCACCAATTTTGGTCAGGCGGCGCGCATCCCGGGCGTCCGCCCGTCCGACATCGCGTCCCTGCACGTGTACGTCGAGAAACTCGCCCGCGCCGCCAAGGAAAGCGCCTGAACTACTCTCAGCTCTGCCCGTTCTGGGGCCGGTTGCTTTCGTCCAATCCTAGAGTGATCCAGACAATTCGCCCGAAGGTTCGGATGGGCATGGCAGGATTCAGCATCTCGGAAAGCGAGGGCTTCTCAGGTTCCTCGCTATCGCGGACCACCCATCGGCAGAGGAATGCGCACACAATCCCGACGCCGCCTGCCACTGAAAAACAGATTTGGAACCCTAGCAAGTTCCAATTCTGGATAATGAGACCGGCCATGATGGGCGAGAAGGCAAGCGCCACCCGACTGCCCACCGTCCAGACCGCCGTGTACCCGATTCGCCCGGAGGGTTTGATGTAATTCAGCACAGCCCGGTTCGTGGCCATCATGAACGCCGCGCCGAACACACCGGCAGCCACGACAGCGACCGGCAACACCACCCACAGCCACGGGGCGTCCGGGCGGAGGCTCAAGAACGCCAATGCCGCGGTTGCCAAACCCAACATGGCCTTGAAGGTGGCACGAGCGCTTCCCGCGTGGTCGGCGAAGCGGCCCCAGGACCGGATGGTCAGCAAGACGCCGAGACTGGTGGCCGCAATAAGCGCCATGATGGTCCGCGACGACAACCCGAGCAGGTCGCGCATGAAAAGGACGTAGGACGCCGTGTACCACGAAGCGCATGAGAAGCACAGCGACGCGACCAACACAAACCATAGGAACGGCCGGTCGGTCAGGGCCAGCTTGTAGGACTCCATACTGCCCCGCCAGATGTTGACGGAACTTGTCCCGGCCCCGCCGGGCACCCGGTACATCCAGAGCAGGCTGATGAAGCCCGCGGCGATGCCGATGCCGTAGATGAGTATGAACCGATCCATGGTCGGATTTCCGAGAAGGATAAGGCTCTGGCCGAAGGTCACCGCCAGCGTCAGCAGATGGACGACCGTGGTCTCCGCGCTGAAGAACATGCCGCGCTGGTACTCCGGAACCACTTCGTGCAGCCACGGCATCCAGCCGCCCGCGCCCACGGCTCGCGCCAAGCAAAATCCCAGCGTCGCCGCCATCAACGTGTACCACCCCGCGCGCGGTCCCCAGGTGAGGACGACCCAGGGGATAAGGAACACGGAGCACGCGATCGCGTTCCGCACCAGCCACGTCACCATCATGACGCGTTTGGACCCGAATCGGATGACCAGCGGGAGGGTGAGTACCACCAGCAGCATGGACATGGGCATGAAGGACAGTAGAAACCCGACCCACGACGGGGGCATGTCGATGGATCGCGCGAACAGAACCAGCACCTGTCCCACAACGCATTGCCACGAGATGACGTTGAACGCCGAGAAAGCAAGAAACTTCTTCGGAGCGGTTTCCATATCACGGATCGCCGACGGAATCGGGATTCTCAGACCTGGATTCGGATCTCCTGGTGCGCGCTTCATCGGCTGGTGTAGCGGCGGAACGCCTCGATTGCCCGGTCCAAACCCGCGTCGTCTACATCCAGGTGGAACACAGCGCGGATACGGTTCGGACCCGTGGCGCCCACCAGCACGCCTTGTTCGGCAAGACGTTCCATGCACGCTTGCGCATCGTCCACGTCTACGAACACGATGTTGGTGGGACTTGGGAAGGGAAACGTGCAGACGTCTTCGAGTGCGGCGCGGAATGCCGCAGCCCGGCGATGGTCGTCGGCAAGTTTGCACACATTATGTTCAAGGGCGTAGAGCGCGGCGGCCGCCAGGATCCCCGCCTGACGCATACCGCCCCCGAGCATCTTGCGGAACCGGTGCGCCCGGTCGATGGTGTCCACATCGCCCACCAGGACTGAACCCACGGGTGCCCCCAATCCCTTCGAGAAGCAGAAGGACAGCGTGTCGACGTGTCCGGCGTAGTCTGTCAGGGTGGCGCCCGTCGCCACGCACGCGTTGAAAATGCGGGCGCCGTCGCAATGGAGCCGCAGTCCATGGTCATGGACAAGCCCGGCGATCTTTTGTGTCTCACTGACGGAGTACACTGCCCCGCCGCCACGGTTCGTCGTGTTCTCCAGGCAGACCAGCGTGGTGGGTGAGAAGTGGTGGTCGTCGCCGGGGATGATGTGCGGCGCCACGTCCTCCGGACTCATGACGCCGCAAGGGCCGTCGGCCGTTCGCGTCAGCACCCCCGCGACCATGGCGAGGTTGCCGGATTCGTAGTTGAAGGGGTGCGAATCGCGATGCAGCGCGACTGTGTCGCCTGGGCGCGTCTGGGCCAGCACGGCCAGCAGGTTCGCCATGGTGCCCGACGGCACGAACAGAGCTGCTTCCATCCCCGCCATCTCGGAAACCCTTTGCTGGAGTCGGTTTACGGTGGGGTCTTCGCCCATCACATCGTCACCCACCTCTGCCTCAGCCATGGCCTCGCGCATGGCGAGCGACGGCTTGGTGACCGTGTCGCTTCGCAGGTCGACTGTCCCATCCAGAGCACATATCGCTTCCGACATCGTAGCCTTCTCCTTCCTCGAATCGCCTCTCCAACGAGCCGCAGGATACGCCGTGACCGTCGGCGGTGGCAAGTTCTACGCGATGTTCAGAGGGTTGTCTGGCGTGGATTTGGAATCGGCAAGATTTCTGCAAAATCGGGGTTGATCCCAGGCGTTCTCTGATGGTACTCTCCGCCCCAAGGTGCGGCCTTAGTACACGGCCGAAAAACGTCTACCTCGTTCGCATATTGAGTCCTTCTCTCGTAACGACTGTGTCTAACAGGTGACGTGTAGGAGTGTGCCATGGTTTCGCCGGCCAGCCGACCGACGATCCAGACCGCTGCCCTGATTCTCTCCGTTGCGCTTGCTGCCGTTCTTGCCGGATGCGGTGGCAGCGAATCTCTTTCGCCCGACAAGATTGCTCTCGATGAGCATGCGTCCGGCGACAATCAGTGCGGGTTGCACAGCCAAGTTCTGCGCGACCCCATCCGCGTCATGGTGTTCGGACCACAGCAACCCGGGCTTCTGGGTGGCAAGGGCGGACGGCGTCCCATTCCCGGCGTCGATGTCACATTCACCGTCGAGAACCCCGAATGCGGCACGGTATTCGAAGAGTCCCAGAGCCCGTCACTGACCGTTGCCACCGACAAGGGCGGCGCCGCGTCCGCCGAGGTTCATCTCGGCAACCGTTCGGGCGACGTCAACATCTCTGCATCTTTCGATGACGAAGGCAATACCAAGTCCGTCGATCTGCGCCTGGTGTCAGGTATGGAACTGATCGGGGCCGATCTCGAAGGGCCTACCGAAGGCACCATTCCCGAATTCGGTCTGCGGCTCCAAGATCCAGATGGCACGCCCGTTGCCGGTGTGCCAGTGTACTTCCGGATCGAGGGAGACGGCCAGAAATCCGCGGTGGGTGGCAAAGAACTCCTGAAGATTCTTACCGATGAAGAGGGACAGGCGCTCACATCCTGGAAGCTCGGCAAGAAGGTTCAGCAGTATTTCGTGTCCGCCGAAGTCGTGGACCGGCGCACGGGCATCCCCGAGGACTACCGCTACCAGGGCCGCGCCATCGAGTTTGTGGCGATGGCCGTTGACAAGAAAGCCATGGCCGTTCAGTTGCTTGGCGGCCTGGCGGTATTCATTCTGGGCATGAAATGGATGTCCAACGGTCTTCGGCGGATGGCCGACCGGCGTTTGAAGGCGATTCTCCAGGCCATGACCCGCAACCGGTTCATGTCTGCAGGCGTAGGAGCCGGACTGACCGCGCTGGTCCAATCATCGTCCGCCACGACCGTCATGACCGTAGGCTTCGTGAACGCGGGCCTCATCACCCTCACCCAAGCCATCGGTGTGGTGTACGGCGCCAACATCGGTACCACCATCACGGCGCAGATTATCGCGTTCAAACTGAACGAACTCGCCTACCCGGCCATCGCCCTGGGCCTCATCATGTCGGCCCTGGCCAAACGGGCCTGGATGAAGTCGCTGGGCGAGGCCATCCTTGGATTCGGGCTCTTGTTCCTCGGCATGACCACCATGTCGAGTATCCTCAAGCCTCTGCAGCACAGCCCCGAGTTTCAGAGCCTGTTCCAACTATTCGACTGTTCCCCGGTCGACGGAGGCGGCGTCCGAGCTTTGCCTGCGCTGATGTGTATTCTGATGGGGACCGTGGCGACGGTGGTCATCCAATCCAGTTCGGCGACCGTAGGTCTGGTGCTGGCCTTGTCGGGACAAGGGCTCCTGGGCTTCTACACAGCCGTACCCCTCGTGCTGGGCGACAACATTGGAACGACCATCACCGCGGTGTTCGCTTCCCTCGGCGCGAACCGAAACGCCAAGCGCGCCGCTTGCGCCCACGCCATGTTCAACGTCCTCGGGGCGGCCTACATGTACATTCTGCTGTTCGTTCCGCTGTGGAACGGACAACCACTGTTCCTTGGGTTCATCGATTGGATCACGCCGGGCGACGTGTTTGCCTCGTCATCCGAGAACCTGGTGCGCCACGTGGCCAATGCGCACACCTCGTTCAACGTGATGAACTGTGTCCTGTTCCTTCCCTTCGTCGGGACCATGGCCAAGATCTGCAAGCGAATCATCCCGCTCACCGAGGCCGACGAAGAGCAGGTGCTCGAGTATCTCGAACCGCGCCTTCTTGAGGCCCCCACGATCGCAATTGAACAGGCCATCAAGGAAGTGGCCTACATGGTCCGGCGAGCCCAGAAATCTATCAACGAAGGCTGCGCCTTCTTCCACAACGGCGCCCGTGACCTCGAGAACAAGATCCAGGCGCGCGAGGACTTGATCGACCGGCTCCAATCCGAGATCACGGCGTATCTGGTGGAACTCTCGCGAAAGGACCTCACCCCTGAGGAGGCGACCCTGATACCGGCCCTGATTCACGCGGTGAACGACGCCGAACGTATCGGCGACCATTCGGAGAACCTGCTCGAACTCACGTACCTGAAGCGCGAGGGCAAGTACACCTTTTCCGAAGATGCGGTGGCCGATCTGACCGAACTGGAAGACTTGCTCGGTCAGCAGTTCGAGGCGACCATCTCATCCCTGATTGACGGCGACCCGAGCCAGGTTGACCGCGTGCTGAAAACTGAGGATGCCATTACCGAACTCATGGCCCGCGCCGCCGACGCCCATGTGAAGCGCCTCGAACACGATAGGTGCAGTGTCCAGGCCGGTGTAATCTTCCTCGATTTGCTCGCCCACCTCGAACGCGTGGGCGATCACCTCGTGAATATCGCGGAGCGGGCCGGAAGAATCATTCAGATAACGTCCGAATAGGTAACAGTAGCAGGAGTCATCATGCAGTTCAGGCCGTTTAGAGGCACACGGAGGCACGTGTGCGGGATTGTCGTTGTCGCAGCACTGCTGGTCTCGCTGACCGGCTGTTCAGGGAAGGTCCCTCCCAAGCCGGACCGTGTCTCGCTCTTCCCCCATGCTTCCGGCAACGACCAGTGTGGCATGTACGGTCAAGAATTGGCCAAACCCCTTCAGGCGGTCGTCGAAGGCGCACGTGAGCGCGGCATGCTCGGCGGCAAGGGATCCCGCCGGTCATGTCCGGGAATCGAAGTCCGGTTCCGAGTGGTTGAGCCCGCCCACGGGGCGGTCTTCGCAGATAACGGACTTCCTGAGTACGTCGCGTCGACGAACGAAGCAGGCGTGGCTGCCGCGCGCCTGATCTTGGGAGAACTTCCCGGTGACGTGAACGTAGTTGCGTCCGCGGTGGACGTGCCCGAGCCGAACAATCGCGTCACCTTCCGCGCGCGCACCGGTGTCGAACTCATTGGCGCCGGTCTTGAAGGACCGACCGGCGGAGTGATAGACGCCTTCGGCGTGCGTCTGCAAGATCCCTCCGGGGCGCCCAGTGAAGGCGTCCGGGTCGCCTTCCGCGTACTGGGCGACGCCCACGGGGCCAAAGTGGGCGGGCGCGACGAGATCGAGGTCGCCACGGACAGCGAAGGGCGTGCCGTGGTGCCATGGCGTCTGGGCGACGACGTCCAAGTCTACTCCGCATCCGTCGAGATCGTCGACGACCGTCCTTCCGTCCCGGTGGGGCAACGATACCGGGGACGATCCATCGAGTTTCGTGCCATGGCCACAGACAAGCTTCGGATGGTCATCGATCTGATGGGCGGTCTGGCGCTGTTCATTCTCGGTATGCGCTGGATGTCGGGCGGTTTGCGCCGCATGGCGGACCGCCGCCTGAAATCCATCCTCCAAACGGTCACCCGAAACCGTGTCTTGGGATCCATGGTCGGCGCGGGCCTGACGGCCGTCGTCCAGTCGTCGAGTGCGACCACCGTGATGGCTGTCGGCTTCGTGAACGCGGGGTTGCTGACGCTGCACCAGTCCATCGGCGTCATCTACGGAGCCAGCGTAGGCACCACCATCACCGCGCAGATCATCGCGTTCAAGCTGAACACCTTGGCGTTTCCGGCCATCGCCATCGGCCTCATCATGTCGGCCGCGTCGAAACGGGTTTGGGTCAAGTCTCTCGGGGAAGCGGTGCTCGGGTTCGGCCTGCTGTTCCTCGGTCTGACCCTCATGGCGGACGTGTTGAAGCCCTTGCGCCATAGTCCCGAGTTCCAGACTTGGTTCCAGATGTTCGACTGCTCGCCCGAGCCGGGGGGCCTTATCAAGGCATGGCCTGCCTTCATGTGCATCCTGATCGGTACGTTCACGACGGTCATTGTGCAATCCAGTTCCGCGACGGTCGGGTTGGTTCTCGTCTTGGCGAGTCAGGGGCTTGTGGGTTTCCATACGGCCGTACCGCTCGTGCTTGGCGACAATATCGGCACTACCATTACCGCGATCTTGGCCTCGCTTGGCACGAATCGTAACGCGAAGCGCGCCGCGTTGGCCCATGCGCTGTTCAAGATATTCGGCGCCGCCTATATGTACGTGTTCCTATTCATCCCATTATGGAACGGACATCCCATATTCCTTGGATTCATCGACTACATTACGCCCGGTGACGTGTTTGCGCCCGTTCCCGTCGATGTTCAGCGCCACATCGCCAACGCCCATACTGCATTCAACGTGATCAACCTTCTCCTCTTCTTGCCTTTCGTGGGGGCGATGGAACGGCTGTGCCGAAAGATCATCCCCGTGACGGCCGCCGACCAAGAGCGCATTTTGGAGTATCTCGAGCCCCACCTTTTGCAGGCGCCGTCCATCGCGCTTCAGCAGTCCGTCAAGGAAGTGGCCTACATGGTGAAACGAGCGCAGAAGTCCATTAACGAGGCGTGCGCCTTCTTCCTCAACGGGTCCACCGATCTGGAAGACAAGATCCTGGCCCGCGAGGAGTTGATCGACCGGCTCCAGTCCGAGATCACCGCGTACCTGGTGGATCTCTCGCGGCGCGATCTGTCGCCCGAGGAGGCCACCCTGCTACCTGCGCTCATCCATGCCGTCAACGATGCGGAACGGATTGGCGATCACTCCGAGAATCTGCTCGAGTTGGCGCACCTCAAGAAAGACGGCAAGTTCACGCTGTCGCACGACGCGGTCGACCATGTGAAACGACTGGAAGAACTGCTCAACCGTCAGTTCGACGCGACGCTCCTTTCCCTGACCGACGGAGGGGGCGAGCACGTGGACGAGGTCCTTGAGGCCGAGGAACAGGTCACGACCCTCATGGCCGAAGCGGCCGAGGCGCATGTGTTGCGCCTTGAGGCGGGGCAGTGCAGTGTGCAGGCGGGCGTGATCTTCCTCGACGTCATGGCCCATCTCGAGCGCGTGGGGGACCACCTCACCAACATCGCCGAGCGCGCCGGCCGCGTTACCCAAGTGACCCAACCGTAGCGGGCCGTTCCGGGACGAGATACTGGTAGCCGACAGCCTGCCCTTCTACAAGTCGCTCGGCAACTCCGATGCGTCGGATGCGTCCTCCGGTTTGGTCTCCGCCTCGGCATCGTCGCCGACGTAGCCGAGCGCCTTCAGCCGTTGGAGGTCCTCGGCGGTGCCTTGCATGAGTTGGGGTTCGGCGGCGCCTTCCTCGATGAACTGCATCACGTCGTCGAGAAGGGCTCCCAACGTTGCTTCTTCGAGCAGGCCTTCGCCTGCGACGTTCTTCTGCTCCGTCGGGTCGGCCGAGAGATCGTAGAATTCCACGGGCTCAAGGTCGCGCCGGTTGTCCTCGTTCGCGCGGATGAGTTTGTGCGTGTGGGTGCGGGTCGCCTCCAACACGTTTCCTTCGAAATCGTTCTCCGCGTACACGTAGCCGGGATGCTCGGTGGCCAACGCGCCGTCGATCGACATGAGCACGCTCCCGGGCATCGCTTCGTCCTGCATGAGCCCGCCGAAGTGGAGCAGCGTCGGGGCGAGGTCGATATGCCGCGCGAACGCGCCAAACTCGCCACCTGCCGCGGCCTTCTTGGGCAGTTTCACCACCAGCGGCACGCGAATCAGTTCGTCGTAAAGCGTCGTCCCGTGCCACCATCCTTCATGATCGTAGAACTCCTCGCCATGGTCGGAGGTGAAAACCACCACCGCGTCGTCGTACATCCCGAGGTCGGCAAGCCCCTTCAGGAGGCCGCCGATATGCCTGTCCATGTACTCGACCTCGAGGTCGTAGGCCTTGAGCATCGGTTCGAGGTGTTCGGGAGCCGGAGACTCCATATCACGGCGTGCGTAACCCACTCCGGGATTCTCCCAGTCCATGAAGGGATCGTGCGTGTCCATGTAATGGACGAACAGCATGAACGGTCGATCCTTGGGGGCATCGTTTTCAATCCATTCGAGGGCGTCGCGCGTGACCGCCTCGGCCGGATGATAGAAGTCCGTGACCTTGAGGCCCCCAAACAAGATGCCTCTGAGGAATCCGGGCGTCTTCTTGGCAACCATGCCCGGCACGCGGCGGAGTCCCTCATAGATGCTGAGCTTCGCGCCCGACGGCGACGCCCAGAACACCAAGTTGGGCTCCAGATATGTGTAGTCGGCGAATCCCTGCTGGAAGTTGTAGGTGGGTGCAATGTTCGGGTTGTTCGCAAAGGCTTTCGTGTAGTAGCCGCCCTCGACCATGATCTCAGGAAACGTGACGACCTCGTCGGGCAGTCCCGTCGCCTTGCTGACTGCCGTGTGGGACCGAGGGTAGCGGCCCGAGAAGATGGTGCCGAATGCGGGCTTGGTCCACGATGCCTGCGAGAACATTTCGCTGAACAGGATCCCGTCGCCGCGCAACATGTCCATGCTGGGCGTCTTGGCCTTCGCGTCCTCCGAGTACATGGAGAACGCGTCGGCCCGGCAGGCATCCGCCACGATGAAGATGATGTTGGGTCCCGTGGCCTTCGCGTCTGACAGTGCAGCGCCCGGATGGGGTGCCGGTTGCACCGTCTTCGAAGCGACCACGCCGCTCAGCATCAGGACAAGGAAGGCGGCCAAGCCCGCGCTTACGGCATGCTTGCGCGTGCCGCGGACGCGTCCCACCACTACCGAGGCGATGCCCGCCGTCACAGCGAAGACCGCGGCTGCCACCAGGGCGATTTTCACGATATCACCCACGGGCGGTATGTGTTGACCATGGATGTCGCGGTAGACGCGCCACCCTCCGATGACCAGAGTGCCCATGCCCAGGGAGCCGCCCAGGCACAGTCCAAACGTGGCACCCGGCTTCGGGAACCGGTCAAACAGGAGATACAGGAAGGCCAACCCCCCCGCAATGCCTAGTCCGGCGCCGGTGAAGGCCAGCCCATACATCAACGGACCCCACCAGAATGCAGCATATTCCTCAAGACCCCCCAAGAGCCGCACGACCCATGTCGTCTCCGCTAGACCAATCACGGCGCCCGCGATCAGGCCCGCCAGGACCCCGGCAAGTACGCAGTTGATGAGCCGGTTCCGGTACCTGGCGACTTCCTCCGGAGCAAGGTGAACGCGCGACTCAGCTTCCGCCTCCGCGGCCACACGGCGCGCATCGGCCAGTTCCGCTTGCACTTCGTCCTTGTCCGGGCGGGAGCGCAGCAGGAAGATGGGCAGGCCGATAAGGAATGGCACGAGCTCGCCGACCCACCAGCCCAGGTGAGCGATCAGGAACGCCTTCAGTTCGCCGCTCTTGGAGCCCAGCACGGAGATGAACACGATCTCGCGGATACCCTCGCCGCCAACCGTCGGCCCCAGGACCGTGCCCCAGATCATCAAGGGGCTTGTGAAGAAGATGTCGAAGATCGTCGTGTTCTCCGCGCGGATCGCCGTCATGGTGCCGAAGTACATCAGGCATGTGCCCACATGCACCAGCACGCCGAATACCACCGCGAGGAGAAGTGACTTCCTGTTGCCGCTGTAGGCCGTCGCGGCCGCGCCCAGCTTGTCGAGCTTGTTGCGGATGGCTGGCGGTGTCGGAATGGCCGCCACCACAATCTGGATTACGCGTGGGTTCAGCAGCGTCAGGAACGACACGACCACCAACCCGCCGAATACCGTCATGGACAGAATCAGCATCGGGATGTTGAAGTTCAGGAGGTGATAGCCGAGGGGGAAGGTAATGAGAACCAACAGTGTCATGGCGATGATGCCGATGAGCTTCTCGATGGCGATGACCGTGGTCGACTTGATGACTTCGCCCGTGTAGCGTGCGGAGTCATAGAGCCGGTACCCGTCAAGTCCAAGCGTGCCCGGAAGAAAGATACCGATTGTGCGGCCGATGAACCAGCTCTGCACCATGTACCAGAACGGCATCTTGAGTCCTTGGCCCTGCAACAGCAACCGCCAACGCAGCACGCCCGCCAGCATCCCCGCCAGTTTCACGATCGCCGCGAATCCCAGCCAGAACGCCACGTTGCGCGCGTCGGCCTGGCGGATTTCGTCGATGAGCTTGCCCGGCGTGATGGCGCCAAAGAGGTCGGCACGCAGCCCGAAGGTCTGGGGGCGGAAGAGGAGCACGAAGAGCCCCACGGTAATGAGCAGCTTGATCCCGAAGATGATCGCTTTCTTCTGCACGGAGAACTCCTTGAGCCGTATACCACCCGCACGCCGCATCCGGAGCGGCATGCAATCACCCAACGTACGCCGTCTTCCAGTCTATCAGCGTCACAGGTGCAGTTCAACGCGACGTCTGCTTGGAACGGGATCGCGGGGCGGAATAGCGCATTCTGATAATTATGCATCATGTGAGGTTGACAGAGGCTAGCATGCCGGGTGTATAGTGTACGTGGACCAATGAGCCGGGGGATGGGGTAGAGTCCTTGTCCATAATGGCTTGTTGAGCGGGACGCGGTTGCGCGGCCTATTCGCCACGTGTCAGACTACTGTTGACATTGCCAGTGCGCTTCGAGGCGGGAGCCCGGTAACGTTCGGGCGGTTCGCCGTTAATGGTAAGTAATGGATAGATGTGCTCATCTGTCCGGTAGTGCGCGAGGCAAGGCGAGTTTGAGGGGGCGTCTCCGAATCGAACGGTGAGGCAGACGGCCGATTCCCCGCGACTTTGGGGAAGTGGAAACGTGACGCAACGAAAGGAAATCACTATGACGAGCAAGACCATGCACTGCGTGCCGGTTTCGCGGACCCCCGCGGCCGCACAGACATCGATGCAGGTGAAGATCGACTTTTTCACCAGCATGGCGGACGTGATGTTCGGAGTTGGGGACTCATTCCTGTCGAACTTCACGGGGCTCATCGGGAATCTGACGGGATTCGCGACCTCGTTCTCGACGACGATCTCGAACTTCAAGGGCGGTGGAGCCGCATAGCGCACTGTCCGGTCGCTTGGCTGTTCACTGGGTGCTTCGGCACCAAACCATAGGGATATTCAGACATGAATCGTGTGAAGCTTCATTGTCGGCCCGTCTCGTCCGTGCGGCGTCCCGTCCGCGCTCAGACGGTGCTTGAACTCAAGAAAGATGCCATGCTCGAGGTGATGGAGGGAGGCACGGGCTTCTTCGACAACTTCCTCGGCAGTGCGGTCGCGAACATCGGCACCATTGGAACGACTATTTTCGGTGCTATTGACAGCACGTGGTCTTCCTGGCAGTTCGGTAGCAAGCGCAGCCCCGGCGACGCCTAGAGCCGATCCTCTCCGCGGCCCGTCCGTAGAGGGTGTGGGGATAGTGTTTCAATGCGGATCGATGTTGTCAGTTGATTGTCCGTTTCTCCGCCACGAGCGTTGAGGGGTGAGATTCAGATCAACGAACGCCCGTTCCACGGTTGGTATACCGTTGAGCGGGCGTTTTTGCCTCTATGAT
>JAAEQP010001785.1 GCA_024231375.1 bacterium
CCCTCGGCATGCACTACGATTCCAGCGACCGCACCGCCACGCACGGAGGCACATACAAAGGCGCGCCCTCGGTGCAGTTGCTGGGGTCGGGCGATTGGAAGACGCAACGATACGTGCTCGACGACGTGCGCTTTGGAAACGGACAGAATGGAGGCGCCGATTTCCGGCTCTTCGGGGACAGCGCGGACCTGTGCATTCAACGCGTAACGGTGACGCGCCACTGACGGGGACGACCCAGAGGAGAGAGACCGTGGCCAACGAAGCGAACCCGGCCGTCGATCCGGGTCTTTGCGCATCGTGTGCCTGCGCCCGCCGAATCCGCCATCCCCGCGGCGGCGCCGACTACTGGCGGTGCGGACGTCACGACGAAGACAAGGTTTTCCCGAAGTACCCTCGCCTGCCCGTTCGCGACTGCACCGGCTTCAAGGAGGCAGACGGCGCCGACACGTCCTAGCCGAAGACCTCGCGCATTCGGTCGCAGTAATACCGCACGTTGTCCCACTCCCCGTCCGGCGGGATCCGGTGGTCCGGGCACGGGATGTAGCCACCCAACTCAACCAACGGCCTCAGCCGCTCGATCTCCGCGTCCACCGCTGCCCGGTCCCGCGCAAACACCAACTTGTTCATCCCGCCCACGCCGCGCAGATCCTTCCCGTACTGCGCACGCCACGGCGCGATGCTCGCATGCCACGTGCCTACCTCGATGGGGAACATCGTGTTCACCCCATTCTCCAGCCACGTCGGAATCAGTGCGTCGATGCAACCGTCGCAGTCGAGCGACACGATATCAATCCCGTACTCGCCCACAAGCGATGTGATCCGCTTGTAATGAGGCCCCACTTTCTCGTCGAACACGGACGGAATTACCAGTGGACCGTTCTTGAAGCAGATATCCTCCCAGAAATGGGCGAAGTCGAACCGTGCTCCGCTCTGGAGCGCATGCCGCACACACTGATAACACAACTCGCCCATCGTATCGATGATCTCGGTGAAAAGCGCGTCGTCCTCCGCGAACAGGAAGCTGGCCCCCGTGACGCCCAGCATGTTCCGAATGGTCCCGAATAAGCTTCCGCAATGGAGACCGTACAGATAGTCCCGCTCGTTGGTTTTCAGGAAGTCCAGCCCACCCTCGTCCCACCAAACCATGCTGTCGTTCACGCGTACCTTCGCCTCGGTCACGCGGGCCTCGTCGAACTGCAGCCGGTGGATGAAGTGCTCCTCCCACGAAGCGCGATCCTTCAACAGATGATCGATCTCCGCGGGAATCGATCCCGCGCCCGTCTTCTCCAGCACGACTACCCCGTTCGCGTCCCGCACCTTCCGTGAGCCGTCCTCCAGCTCCTCCACCACCTGCCGTTCCATACCCGGCCGCAGGTGCGTGTTCGAGTGAAACGCGGCGTAGTAATCGAAGTCGAACCCCAGCTTCTCGCTCACCACGGCATCCATCGGATTGCCGTCGCCCCATTCCTCGGCCTCCTCGCGGCTGAGGTGCCCCTCTTCGGCCCACTTATCCAGCGTTTCTCGCCAGAACCCAAAATGGACCACCGGGATTCGGTCGACATCCTGGTAGCGAAGCACGGCCAAGGTTCGTTCGCGGTCCGTCACGATGAAAGCCCTCCTCTTGAAATGTCCGTCGCGGAAGGCTGCATGATGCCACACCCTGCCCCTACTGACAAACATCCGAGTGTCTCGTTCCTTCCGTGGGACTTGCAGTCGCCAGCCAATCCGTTACAATAGGTAGATGGGAGCCTGCCGGGGCGCCGCGGCTCCGCAACCGGGGGGAACGGATGCCCGATCTGCACGAATCGGACGGTACGCAATACGTCTCGCGAAGAACGTTCACCATTCTACTGCCTCCATTCCTGGCCATGGGGCTTCTACTGGCGGCCGTGTTCTTCGCCATCCTGCCCCGGTTCGAAGAGTCGTACGTGGCGCACCGGAAACGAATGCTCCGGGAACTCACCACCACTGCGTCGCGGGCCGTCGGCGTGTTCGAGGCCGCGGAGCGACGTGGAGAACTCTCGCGCGACAAAGCCCAGCGCGCCGCCTTCTCCCAGTTGCGCGTCATGCGTTACGGAGAGAACGACACCGGCTACTTCTGGGTCAACGATCTCGATGGGCGGATGCTGATGCACCCGCAGCGCCCCTCCCTCGAAGGCCTCGACATGATCGACTACACCGACGCCTTCGGCAACCGCCCCATCGCCGCCGTCACGCGCTTCGCCCGCGATCACGGCGAAGGCCTCGTTGAGTACAAATGGCTACGAACCGACGATGCCGAAGGCGCCGCTCCCAAGGTCTCCTACGTGAAGGTCTTCGAGCCTTGGGGATGGGTTCTGGGCACGGGCGCATACCTTGACACCATGGACCAGGAGATCCGATCCATCCGCCTTGGGATGGAGGTGGCGAGCATCGGCGCTATCGTCATCGTAGGTATGGTATGCGCCTACCTCGTGCATCACGGGGCCCGTGCCGATGCCAAGCGGGAGGCCCTCGAACAGGATCTTCGCATCAGCGAACAGAGACACAGGGCGCTCTACGAAGCCGCCAAGGACGCCATCATCGTCCTCCGCGGCGAGTGCATCGCCGACTGCAACCCCGCCGCGGAATCCTTGTGGCGCGCGTCACGCAATGAAATCGTCGGCAGGCCTCTGACCGAATACGTTTCCGCCGCTACCGTGTGCGACCCCGCACTCGACGACGATCTTGGGGAACTGATCGGCACCGCCCTGGACGGCCAAGCCCAGCATTTCGAGTTGAAGTACGCCCTGCAGGACTTGTCAACGGTCTTCGCCGATGTCAACCTGGCCCGTCTCGAATGGGACAGCAAGCCGGCCGTGCTCGCCGTGATGCGGAACACCACGCAGCGCCATCGCGCCGAGGAACTCGTGCGCGAAGGTGAAGAACGCTACCGTCTTCTGTTCAGTTCCATGACAAACGGCTTCGCACTGCACGAAATCATCCTCAGCGGCGAGGGCGCCCCCGTCGACTACCGGTTCCTGGAGGCAAACCCGGCCTTCGAACGGATGACAGGGGTGGCCTCGGGTGAACTCGAGGGCAAGACGGTCCTTGAGGTGCTGCCCAGTACCGAGCGCTGGTGGATCGAAACCTACGGCAATGTCGCCGTCACCGGCGTCCCAACGCGCTTCGTCAACTACAGCCAGGAATTGCGCCGGTACTACGAAGTGGTGGCCTACAGCCCGCGCCAAGGCCAGTTCGCCGTCGTATTCGACGACGTCACCGAGCGTAAGGAGACCGAACTGGCCTTGCGCGAGAGTCAGGAGCGCCTGAAAACCATCTTCGACGCCGTCCAGACCGGAATCCTGATCGTGGACGTCGAGACTCGCCGGATCGTCGACGTCAACCCCGCTGCCGCCGCGTTGATCGGCGCCGACAGAGGCGCAATCGTCGGCCGGGAGTGCCATCGGTTCGTGTGCCCCGACAGAGCAGGCCAATGTCCGGTCTGCGACCTCGGCGATTCGGTGGACAACTCCGAACGCGAATTGCTCGACGTGGACGGTGTGCGCATCCCCATCCTCAAGACAGCGGTGCCCGTAATCCTCAAAGGACGCGCCCACCTCGTCGAGAGCTTCCTCGATCTGCGCGAACGCAAACGGGCCGAGCGCGAAGCCAAGCTTGCCCGCGACCAACTCATCAAGGCCGACAAGATGGTCTCTCTGGGCATCCTGGTCTCCGGCGTAGCCCACGAAATCAACAACCCCAACCACATCATCCTGTCTCATATCAGCTTGCTCGCCAAGATCTGGAGAGACATCGCGCCCATCGCCAACCGGTACCACGAGGCCAACGGCGATTTCGACGCGGGCGGTCTCGACTACTCGGAGATCCGCGGCGATATCCCGGCCCTGTTCGAAACCGTCGAGAACGCCTCCAACCGGATCAAGTCCATCGTAGAAGAGTTGCGCGAGTTCGCCCACGACAAACCCCGCAGGCTCGACGAACCCGTGCGTATCAACAGCGTGCTGCAGTCGGCTCTCGTCCTGTTGACGAACTTCCTCAAGAAGTCGACCCACCATTTCCACGTCGAGTACGGGGAAGGCGTCCCCACCTTCCCCGGCAACTGCCAGCGCCTGGAACAAGTCATCATCAACCTTATTCAGAATGCGTGTCAGGCCCTGGAAGATCCCGGCAAGGCCATCCGTGTGCGGACGTTCCACGACCCGGCCACAAACCACGTCGTGCTGGAGGTGTCCGACGAGGGAGCGGGGATCGCCCGGGGCGACATGCCTCACATCACCGACCCCTTCTTCACAACGCGAAGGGAGGCGGGCGGCACGGGTCTTGGCTTGTCCATCTCCACACAGATGATCAAGGAGCACGGGGGGCATCTCGCCATATCCTCCACGCCGGGTCAGGGGACCATCGCCTCCGTGAGGATCCCCGCCGGCGAGGGGCAGGAAGGACAACAAACGTGAGCAACCAGCGCTATCCCAGGAACCCCATTCTCATCGTCGACGACGAACCCGACGCCATCCTCGGATGCGAACTCAACCTGCGATCGGAAGGGCTGTCCAACACCCTGCCATGCCAGGACAGCCGCGACGTCATGAATATCCTCAACCACCAGGAGATTGGCGTCGTTCTTCTGGACCTGTCCATGCCCCACGTCTCCGGTCAGGAACTGCTCCCGAGCATATGCGAACAGCATCCCCAGGTGCCCGTCATCATCGTCACGGGCGCCAACGCCATCGAAACCGCCGTCGCCTGCATGCAGGCCGGCGCCCACGACTACATGGTCAAGCCCGTCGAAAAGAGCCGCATGGTCAACGGCGTGCGCCGGGCCATCGAACTCCGCGAACTCCGCGACGAGTACGATTCCTTCGCAAGCCGTGTGTTCACCGAGCGCCTCGATCAGCCCGAGGCTTTCTCTCACATCGTCAGCAACGACCCCGTCATGTTCTCCGTCTGCCAGTACGCGGAGGCCATCGCTCAGACCTCGCAGCCCGTACTCGTCAGCGGGGAAACCGGCGTCGGCAAGGAACTCTTCGCCCGCGCCCTGCACGAACTCAGCGGCCGGAAGGGACCCTTCGTGGGCTTGAACGTGGCCGGCCTCGACCAAGAGGCCTTCTCCGACGCCCTGTTCGGTCACGTGAAGGGCGCCTTCACGGGGGCAGACCAACCCCGCCCCGGCTTCGTTCAACAGGCCGCGGGGGGGACCTTGCTCCTCGACGAAATCGGCGACCTCAATCCCTCCTGCCAGGTCAAGCTCCTTCGACTCCTCCAGGAACGGCGCTACTTCCCTCTCGGATCCGACGTGGCCCAACGTACCGACGCGCGCATCGTGGCGACCACCAACCGCGACCTCAGAAGCCTCCAATCGGCCGGACACTTCCGGGCCGACCTGTACTACAGGCTCATCACGCACCACGTCCAGATCCCGCCTCTCCGCTCGCGCCTCGGCGATGTGCCTCTGTTGCTCGATCACTTTCTCGAAAGAGCCTCCCTCGACCTGTCCCGCGCGAAACCCACGCCGCCCGGAGAACTCTGCGACCTCTTGTGCACGTACCATTTCCCCGGCAACGTGCGTGAACTCGAGGCCATGGTCTTCGACGCCGTGAGCAAACACAAGAGCCGCATGCTCTCCATGGAATCGTTCAAAGCACATATCCGCCCCGACTCCAGTGATCCGGATGCCCCTTCCCGCGCGGCCGCCCGTTCCCCTGTCGACATCCCCTTCCCCGAGCAGATGCCAACCCTTCGCGAAGTCTCCGATCTCTGTATCAGCGAGGCCATGCGACGGGCCAACAACAAGCAAACCACCGCCGCCCAACTCCTCGGAATCTCCCGCCCCACCCTATGCAAACGGCTCAAACAGCTTCAGGAGACATGCGACTGACCACCTACCCAGCAGGCCCCCGGCCGAAGGGGTGTTCTGAATTTCGCACAAGTTGCATGGGCCACACGGGCGCATCGCCCCATAGCCGACAGGGTTACGCCCGGATGCCCTGACAGCCGTTTCCGATTTTTGCACCCCTTCCAACCCGGACTGGCGCGCATGGAACCACGCAATTGGTTGGAAACACATGCCTTACGGGCTGGCGCATCAATTGGCATCCCGATTGCTTCCCCCCTAACAGCCGAAGCTCCGTGTCCAGCGACACGGCTGGCGGGGGATGAAACAGATGCGCTTTGAAGATCACGCGCGCGCCCGGCAAGACGACTTCCTGGTCGAACGCGCTACCCATGCGATGCGTTTCGATATCGGGTCTGCCGCCACGCTCGTCCGCGATCTGGTCGCCCTAGCGGAATCACAGTTTCACCAACGCGCCGCCGGGAGTACCCCGCCGGCAATGACCATCGTTCTACGCGAGCTGCTCAACAACGCCCTCGTCCACGGCAATCAGGGCGTAGCGGCCCTTCGCATTCGCGGCAGTGTTGTGCATACGGGCCCCGATACCTGGGAGATCGCCGTCGAAGACCAGGGCATGGGATTCGACCATCGGCGCGTCGACATGCGCCTGCCCGAGGACCCCCGCCGGGTCCGCAACAGAGGGCTCGTGCTTGTGGCGGCCCTGTCGGAGGGCGTCGCCTTCAACGAGAAGGGAAACCGGGTCGTCGTCCGGCTGAGAATCCCCGGCTGCTGGGGGGCGTCACCGTTCAGATCAGGCGTCGCAGGGGCGGCACGGCAACAGACTCCGCGCCGAGATGACCGAACGCGAGGTGGATCGCCTGAACCGGGCCGCAAAGGCCGGCGAACTGCCGACGAACGACGAGGTCACTGAGCTTGAGGTGCAAACCGATCCCCACAAGTGCGCGTTCGGGCAATGGCGCTACGGCCAAGGCCGTCAACACGCCGAAGAATTGCTCCCACAACCGCACGAAGTGCTCGCCCACGCAGTCAGCGCAACTGATCGCGCATTGCCCGAACCGCGCGCACGGAGCCACACCCGGCCTGCGGCGCACAAAGTCGATCCCGAACAGATGATTCCCCTTGAAAAGGAGGACCTGAAGGATTTCTAGGGGGGGTCTCCTCCTCCCTAATCGGGCGTCGTGGCCGTTTCTTCGGTGGCGCAGCACGGGGAACAAGACGAGCGACTGGGCTTCCCCCAGTCCAGAGCCGTCCCCCGGTTGCCGCGTTCCCCATCCCTCGATAGGCTGCGGCGCCCGTGCTCCATTCTCTCGCATCTCGGGCGCCCCGTCTCGCTCACCTCCAGCCGGATGGTCGACATCAATGCATCATCGGGCGTATGGCCTTCTCCCGGCGGTCGCTGCGCACAAAGGCTCCTGCACTCGCGCGTCAGCCCAACTCCTCGAGGGCGCTCACCATGATAGGAATCGAGGTTTGCCAGTTGCGGGGCAGGTCTTCCGAGATCTCGAAGGCGAAGGCGCGCTTTCCGGCGCGCTCGCGCTTCGCCTGCAAGGCCTCGCGCAACTCCGCCTCGGGTTTGTCATACAGTTCGACGTTCACGTTCCCCCATAGCACCTTGTCGGGCCAGGCTTCGCGGCATTCGTCGTACATCATGTCGCCTTCCGGCGGTTCCGTCAGCGACTCCACCATGTGGAACGGCGCAGCCGCGATCCGGTCCGCGATGCACCGCAACGCGCCGTCGTAGTGCACCATGACCCGCTTCCCCGCCGCCTCCAAGATCGGAACCGTCTCCTCATACACCGAAACCAGGAGTTGCGTATACCGCGCCGGGCCCAACATGGCGACCGTCAGGTTCTCGAACCACTTCACAAATCGGCCCGGACCCTTGGCGATAATCTGCACCTCTTCCAGGAACAGTTTCTTCTCCGCCTCGTACAACGCCATCAGTTCGTCCAGTTCCATGGCAAGGTCCATGCAGAACTGTTGCGTCCCGGCCCAATCCACATTGATGCTCATGGCCGGCGTGCGCGACCCCATCACCACCGGGACGCCGTAGTCCCCAACGGTCTCGTCCGCATAGTCGAAGGCCTCGTAACACGGGGTCAACTCCGTGTGTTCCACAACCCACTGCCGGACCGCGTAGTCGGCCGGGGTCTTCAGCCAATCCTCATGATGCCACCCGTTTCGCGTGACTTTCTGGATCGTGCCGACAGGCGTCTCCTTGCGGTGAATGGCATACGAATCACCACCCTCCTGGTAGCTGTCGTGTACGTTCTTGACACCATGTTCTTCATGGATGACCGTCTGGCAATGCTGGCAAACGCCCAACCCAGCATCCAACACCCGTCGCCATTGGTCGGATTCGGGATCGTCCATCATCCAGTTGTAAAGGGAGATGGGCGTTCGAGCGGGTGTGCCGCCATCCAAGACAGTGGTAAGCAGTTCGCGCGTGGTCATGGGTGCTTCCTCTTCATGTGGATTCGGGACGTTGGACTTGATTGGGTGTGCGGCTTGGCTTGGACGGCTGTCCGCTGACGTGGTCTTAGACGATCACCCGGTTGCGCCCGTTCTCCTTGCTCTGGTAGAGGTTCTCGTCCGCCCGTTCCACCAGTGTCGTCACCGTGTCCTCCAAGCCTGCCGCCGCCCCGCCGATGGACACCGTCACCCGGATGGTCTCCTTCTGCCACACCGCGTTGCTGCGCTCCACCAGCATACGGCATCGTTCGCCCACGGACCGCAGCGCCACGTCCGTTGCGTTCGGCAGTACCACCATGAATTCCTCGCCGCCCCATCGGCCCAGATGGTCGTAGGGCCGGAGTCCTGCCATGAGTGTCTTGGCCACGGTCTTCAGTACCTCGTCGCCCGCCTGATGACCATGGGTGTCATTGACCTGTTTGAAATGGTCCAGGTCCAGCATGAGAATTCCGAAAGGCCAGCCGTTCCGCTGAAACTCCGCATAGGTCGCCTGAAGCCGGTCCTCCAGGAATCGCCGGTTCCCCACATTCGTCAGCGGGCAGACCAACGCCATCTCGCGCAATC